>JAJYNB010000317.1 GCA_021786555.1 Bacillota bacterium
TTTTCCAATGCCAGCAGATGAAGTGGAGGGAAATTTAGTGAAACTTAAGAGTAAATTGGTTCTAAGTTACCTGGCAATTTCTGTATTGCTGTTACTTTTGTCTGGCCTTTCATTTTATAACTTCGACATGATGCAAAAGAAATACGACTCTGCTATCAACAATTCACTGGCAACCATGGTAAGCCTCAGGGATGTTCAATTTTTGTTTGCTGGTCAGGCCAATGACGAGAGGGGATTGCTCCTCACCAGGGATACGCAGTTCCGTGACGAACTGCTGCAGAAGTCACAACAAGCCCAGAAGATCTTGCAGGACTTGAAAAAGGGCAACACAACTGCCGCAGAGCAGACCTTATTGGACAAAATAATCGCTTCCCATCAAAAATTTACGGACACTAACAAACAGGTAATCTCTTTGGTCGCTGCGAACAAGATGCAGGAAGCAAATGATTTATCGTTTAACGTGGGTCGGAACATCCGTAAAGGGCTGACCGATGATTTCAACAAGTTGATGTCTATCAACCAGAGCGAAGCCGATTCGGACACCTCAGTTGCCCGGGCGACCGCTCAAAGCCAAAACGCAAATTCTATTGTGGTTTCTCTGATAGCAATCATCCTAAGTTTGGCTATCGGGCTTTATACCGCCAATCAAGTGTCAAAGCCTATAACAAAAGTCGCTCAAGCGTCTAGGCAATTAGCCGGCGGCAACCTGGCTGTCACCACTGAAACGCTAAAGTCTAAGGACGAATTGGGCAAATTAACAAACAACTTTAGTCTGATGGCGAAAGGATTAAAGGATTTAATTATGTTAATCCGCTCAAACGCTGAGTCGGTGGCAGCCGCGTCAGAGCAGCTTACCGCCATTGCAGCTCAACATGCTATGGCATCATCGCAAGTGGCATCTGCCGTCAACGAAGTTGCAACGGGTGTAGAATCACAGTCCCACACTCTGAACGAGTCTCTTATCGCTATTCAACAAGTTTCCGGCAGTATTCAGCAGGTGGCGGAAAACACTAACAGAGTTGCCAACTATGCGGAAAAATCAATTGCAGCTACTACTGATGGACAAAAAGCAGTAGACAAGGCAGTAGAGCAGATGAAAGATATCAGCCTTACTTCCACCCAGATAAAACTCAATATGGAAAAATTATCTTACAGCTCTAAACAAATTGGCGAAATCACTAATCTCATCACAGAAATAGCCGGTCAAACCAATTTGCTTGCCTTAAACGCCGCCATAGAGGCAGCACGTGCAGGTGAACATGGCAAAGGATTCTCAGTAGTGGCGGAAGAGGTAAGAAAATTAGCCGAGCAGGCCCAAGATGCTTCCAGTCAAATTCACACCCTGATTAACGAAAATCAAAAAAATCTTGCTTCAACTGTGTTGGCAACCAATGAAGGAATTACGAGCATTGAGACAGGTATTGAAGTCGTATATACCGCCGGAAAATCTTTTACACAGGTTGCCACTTTGATCAACCAGGTGTCGGGACAGATTCAAGAAATCTCTGCCTCCGTTCAACAAATGGCAGGCAGCAGCGAACAGATTGTTCAAGCTGTAAAGGACATAGACAAAATTGGCCGCTCCAATGCCGAACTGGCTCAAACCGTAAATGCGGCTATCGAAGAACAGACCGCTTCCATTGACCAAATTGCAGATTTCAGCAACTCCCTGGCAAACATGGCCCAAGACCTGCAGGCTTCGGTGACAAAATTTACGTTTTGATTCAGCCCCGTTTTCCGCCTGCTGCAGGACGGCACCTCATCTTAGTTGTCAACACCTGCATAAGACTTAGGTCCAATCGCATGATTTTTTAACCGGCAGGGGATACTAGGCATTGTATTTAGCTTAAGGGGGCTTAAGATTGAGCAAAGCCAGGAATGATTCATTAATCGTCTCAAGCCTGTCCAAGGAGGAATTAGAAGACCTTTACGCCAAGTATGGACGCCCCGGCGAGATAGCACCGGGTGTACCCGGCCAGCGGCGCAGGACCTTCCCCAGGCCTAATCCCGCCGGAGACAAAAGCAGCTAAAACCGGCAACTAACCACAACCCAGCCGGCGGTATTTGCTGGATCCCTTTAAAACACCTGTATGACAGCAGGTGTTTTAGTTTTTTGCCCTGCTTACCATCAGTCAGTTGGACAGAACTTTCAGCCCAGTGTGCCTGGCTTATGCATTAACGCTTTCCTCATAACGATATGTCCCAGGGTGTATCTGCCTGCCCCCAAAATGATGAGCACAAGCCCAATTGCCCGAAAGACATGACCCGCCCCCATGGCCGACACAATTATACCGCCGAGCAGAGGAGAAATCACAAAAATCCCGTTGGTCAGGGATGCAAAAATCCCCACAACGCGGCCCAGGGCTTCTGCAGGAGACTCCTTCAGCAAAAGGTAGTTTAGTCCTACACTGGCCAAACCGGTTCCTATTCCGCCAAGTAAGGCGCTGATTGGCAGCCAATACACAGGCGTACCCGCCGGAAGAATACCCAGCAGAGTAAAACATACACCCAGCAAGATCACACTTGCAACCAATATCGGGTTATAGGACTTAACCGTTTTGTTCCTGTTCAGCACAGCTATGGCAGAAAGCGCGCCGAAGCCAAACGCCGACATTAACCACCCTGACAGCTGCGGCGTTTCCGGTACCTTCTCCCTAAGCAGCACTACGGATTGAGAATCCACCATTTGGACAGCAGAGTAAACGGCAAAAGCAAATCCGATATTGTAGCGCAGTACCTTACTGTTGATAATAGTCTTCCAACCTTCCTTCCACGACTTAAAAAGGTTTAGGTTGTTTGAGTTGATATGCACCGCCCCATGCGGCTGGATTTTGCGGGCACTCAGCAAAACCAGGGCAGAACCTAAAAAACTGAGGGAATTTATCATGATACATAATCCAGGCGAAGTAATTGCCGCATAAGAAGCCCCCAGCACAGGGCCTATAATTTTTGCCAGCTGCAGCACCATTCCGTTCAAAGCTGTTGCTTTCAGGAGATGTTCCTCAGGCAGGATAAGCTTGGTTAAAGACTGTTGGGCCGGCAAGTTCAAAGAGCCTGCTGCAGAGCGCAGGAACAGCAGCACCAAGATGAGAAACGGGTTCAGCGATAATGCCATGATGAAGGTGAGAACGGCGCTGATCAGATCCGAGAAAATCATAAGCTTCAACTTATTTAAACGGTCAGCCCATACCCCGGCCAGCTGCCCCAGGAATACACCGGGCAGAGCTGAAGTTACCGGAATGAGAGCAACCAGCACCGGGTTCGCCCGCCACACATAGCCAAATAACATGACGATAGCGATATGGTCGATCCAGTCCCCAAGGGTTGAGACAGTATAGGCGGCAAAAAGCCTGGTAAATACACGGTTTTTCCAGATGGAATCTGCTGCGATTTGGTCCATACAAATAACCCCCTGTGCCATTTACTTAAAATGGTACAGGGGAATTGTCAGAGGATTATCAGAACCGGCCGTCTAAGGCGTCATATATTTCTCCGGTCAACTGAGAAAAGTCATAGGTCCTATCAAGATAAACCCATAAATCGGTGTATTTCTGCTGCGCTGCAGCATCGTCGACATAGCGATCCAGGAACAACAGTATAATGTGTACGGCAAATATATAATGAGGCACAAATTGCGACTGTTTAAGTACCGCCAGGCCTTCGCTGACAGCTAACCCGCCCTCAGTCCTGCGACCCAGGTATATCAGCCACAGTCCCTTGGCTATTTTGATCATGCCGCTTTCCCGCAGATAGGGATTTGTTGCCAACAGTTTTTCCGCGTCACCTAGATGCCGTTCAACAGAGGGCATGTCGCCTTTGACAAAACTCAACATAATCTTGTCTATATGTAGAAACAAAGAATAGCCGTCATCCTTGCACAGCGCCACAGCCCGTTCGGCAGCCCTTAGTTTCTGTTCGGCTTCCCCGATTTTTCCAGCCTCAGTATTTATACTGATGAGGTTGAATTCCAATTCTTCCCGATGGTGCTGCGGCAGCCGGTATCCTTGCGCCATGACCTTTTCAACCACCTGAAGCGTTTTTGCCGCATCGAACTGGATTATCCGGTATATGTGCAGCAGATAAAAAACCTTCTCAAAAAAGGAAACCTCGGCGGTGTTTATTACTGTGTGAAAATCCCCGGCCATAAAGCTCAAATAGAGGGCATGCTGCGGGTCAAGCCTTATCCCCAGCACATCCCTGTTTTCTGCCAAGAGCCCCATGGCGGCGCCGTGTCCGTAAAGCCAATATTTGTTAAACAGCTCTGAGTATTTAGCGTTCAGTTCCCTGTCCTGCAGGAAAGGACTCTCTCTGCGGCTTTCTTGCAGCGTTAGCTTATAGCCCAGCCCCCTTACGGTATCTATCTGAACGATGTGGCTGACTTCCTTCAGCTTTCGCCTGATGCGGTACACGTGATCATCCACCGTACGTTCTCCCGGGTTCTCCAAGCCCCAAACCGCATCGAGCAGCTGTGCCCGTGGAAAAGAATGTTTTTTATTCTCACACAGAAATTGCAGCAAGGAAAATTCCTTAGGCAGAAGTGTAATTGTCTTTCCATCAACGCTGACGGAAAAATCATTCAGGTTGAACCGGATCATGCTTACCGCCCTTCCCTCACTACCTGCTTCTTATTATAACAAACCGCGGGCGGTTGTTCTCCTGAATTTCTTGAACTCGGTGCAAACCAAAAGCCATAGCTTGTTTCGAGCTATGGCTAAAGTCCCGTATTTGTTGGCTGTTCTGATTCTCTTAAGAAGCCTGGCTGTCCAGCCCTATCTCCTTTTCCTCGCCGTTAACAATTCTGTTGCGCAGCTCGCCAACCATGGCCGGAACATCAATCTGCATGGGGCAGCGCTCTACACAGCGGCCGCAGCGCAGGCAGGTGTAGAGCAGCGGGGCTGCCTTTTCCAACCCGCCCGCTACAAAGGCGGTCCAGACGGAACCGATTCCTCCCAGATAAGTGTGCCCGAAATTCCCTGCCGTCACCTGGAACACAGGACACTCATACATGCACCCACCGCAGCGCAGGCAGTGCAGTGCCTGGCTGAACAGTTCATCCTGGGCCATGGTGGTGCGGCCATTGTCCACAAACACCACGTAAAATTCCCGCGGACCGTGCGCACCGTAAGTGGTAACTTTTTCAATATCCCCGGTTTTGCTGGGCCCGCTGATCATGCTGACATAGGAAGGGACCCCGTACTGCGCGTAACGCCAGGTCACCTCGGCCACCTTCATGGACTCCTGGAAAGTGGGCACAATCTTTTCGATGCCTACCACTACGATGTGTACCGGCGGAGCCGCGGTGGAGAGCCTGATGTTGCCCTCATTCTCGATAATCACCATTGCACCCGTATCGGCGGCCACCACATTGGCACTGCTGATGCCCACATGGGCCTTAAAGTATTTGTCGCGTAAAAAATCCTTAACTATTGCCACCTCTTGAGCAATGTCGGGAGGCACCTCCCGGCCAAAGAACTTGCTGAATATCTCCGCCACCTGTTCCCTGGGCACGTGGATGGCCGGAGAAAGTATATGCATAGGCCTGTCATGCTTTAGCTGCAGGATAAACTCGCCCAAATCGCTTTCCCAGACTTCATTGCCCTTTTCTTCCAGGTACTCCCGCAGGTGGAGCTCCTCACCCAGCATGCTCTTGCCTTTAACCACTATCTTTTCCTTGCCGATTATCTCCGCGACGATTTCCAAGGCCTGCTGTTTATCCCTGGCGTAGAAAGCCTTGCCTTTATTTCGTTCTACCGACTCCATGGCCTGCTGCAGCAAAGCGTCATTATTGGCAATTGAATCCGTCTTAATCTGGCGGACCTCAGCGGCCAAATCCGGTGTATGGGGATAGCGCTCCATGGCGTCGGAGACCGTAGCCCGGTAAGCCTTAACCGCCCTGGAGATGGCTGTCTCAATGTTTGTGTCTTTGCTTGCCCGGTTCAGGTTTTTGGTATAGTCCCCGAACTCTTTCTGCAGGTCACCGCTCATACCGCAAACCCCCTATACAGGAACTCAATCAGGTCCTCGACCCCAGTCTCGCTCCCTTCCTTGGTGCCGCCCTGCAGTGCTGCAAGGCAGTAAGGACAGGATGTAAGGATTACCCCGGCCCCGGTCTCCTCCAGTTCGCCTATCCTGCGGTCAGCAATCTTATGGGAAATCTCCGGGAAAAGGAGCTTGCCCGGCCCGCCGCAGCAGGTAGTCCATTTGCGGCTGCGCATGGGTTCCCGCACAGCTGCGCCCACACTCTCCATAATATCCCGCAGTTCCTGGTCAATCCCCAGTTCCCGGGCCAGCCGGCAGGAGTCGTGAATCACCACGCTGTCATCAAACTTGACTGCGGGGAGTTTATCCCTTTTTTCCCAAACCATTTCCACAAAAGTGCGGACCTCAATTTGAAAGCCTTTTACCAGCTTAGGATACACCAGCTTAAACACTTCCGCAGCATGGGGCGACAAACACACGATGGTTTTCGCTCCGCTCTGTTTGAGGGACTGAACCACTTTTTGCCCATATTCCCGCAGGTCCTGCCAATAACCCAGTTCATACAGCAAAGCCCCGCTGTACAGCTCCTGCTCTCCGCCATAACACAGGTCATAGCCCAGCTCCTGCAGAATCACGGCCGCCTTATAGCAAACATTGTTAAATCGTTCTTTGTCCTTGGCCAGTACCGAAGCGTAGATTTTCTCCGCGTTGATTCCGGCTTTATCCAAAATATTTCTGACCCCCATCATCAGGGAAAAGCCCTTGCCGCCCTGATCCATGTGGGTCATTGTTTTCACCAGGGAGTCGATAAACGGCACAAGTTGGTACTCTCCCCCGGTATAAAACAGAATTTCACCCTGGGCGGGCAGGCTCAGCCTTTTTGCCCATGAAGCCACCTCGGCCCCTTTTAAGGCCAAAGGATTGCCGTGTTTGACTATATTGCCGCGAATAATATCCAGCACCGGTGGCAACTTCATTTCTACCGCCATAGGAGCCCTCCTTCCCGTGCATGCATAGAATCAGCGATATTATCAGTCTAATCATATTAAAACAAAGAACCGGGCCAAAAGTAAACCGACCCAGCCAATGTATTATGTATTTTTTCATATCCAGCGAACAATTCTAAAATACAAACTGACTCTTTAACCCTATTTGCACGCAAATCCAGCCTGAACACTTATCCCCGAAGTTATTGCTGCCAAACTTAGCCAAATAAGCCAATTTGTGCCGAAGATAATTATAAATTCTAGAATTCTTATGATTCTATGCTTTGCTGCAGGCCGGACTCAGCCTTGGCCTGGGCCGGTTTCCCCCTCACCAAATTAAGGTACTTTGCATTCAACAAGCAGTAATTCTCACAGGAGAGCTTTCAAATATCGTGCTGTGCCCTTTCTACTCCCCCATTTTTCAGGCCAACTGGCTAACATTAAAAACAAAAAATCTTCCTGGACTTGTTGTCCAGGAAGATTTGCTACTGCCAGCTGTTTCTTCTGTGAGACTGGTAACACTCCCGGCAGTATACCGGTTTTTCGCCGGAAGGCTGGAAGGGTACAGACGTTGCCTGCCCGCAGGCCGAGCATACCGCGGCAAACATTTCGCGCTCGTAACCCCTGGATCCGCCCCTGTTCGACCTGGTTTGAGCCTTTCTGGCGGAACGGCATTCAGGGCACCTGCCAGGTTCATTGGTAAAACCCTTCTCAGCGTAGAATTCCTGTTCCGCAGCAGAAAAGGTGAACTCGCTGCCGCAATCTTTGCAACCTAGGACCTTGTCACTAAACATAAAAAACCTCCACGATTTGATTGGCCGCTTGCAGGGAAGGTATGCAAAAACTTCCCAGAGCCTGAGGCGTTCGAGAAGGTTTGTGTGTCCATCCACCGTTACTACGGACCTTGTTAAGAGTATAACCAATCAATATGGGTATCTAAACGTGTTTCAGCTACACAAAACTCCAAAAATTATAATGCCTGGTTGATCTATGGTCAGAAAGTCTAATTAGAGGAATTTACCGGCTTAAGGTATAATTACGACTAATAGGTGATAGATGCTGTTGACTTACAGTGGAGGGAAACATTGTGGAAGTTATTGCTCTGATTGGACCCAGCGGTACCGGCAAAAGTCATCGCGCCATTAAAGTTGCTTATAATACCCATTCAGACCTGATTATAGATGACGGTCTTTTAATTCAAGAGAGCCGTATTCTCTCCGGAATATCGGCTAAGAAGCAGCCGACAAAAGTGGGCGCTATAAAAACAGCTTTGTTTACAGATCAGGAACACAGGTCTCAAGCCCGAAGAACCCTTGCCGCCTTTAAGCCGGAACGAATCTTAATCCTGGGTACCTCTTTAGGAATGGTGGTGAGGATCACCGAACACCTCGACCTGCCCCGGCCTGGACAAGTGATAGATATCGCAGAGGTAGCATCCGGCGAGGAAATTCGCAAGGCCAGGTTTTACCGGACGCGTTTAGGCAAGCACGTTGTTCCGGTACCAACACTTGAGGTTAAACGCAACTTTCCGAACACCTTGATCGACTCCCTGCAGGTTATCCTGCATGGCGGAGAGCCTAAGAAACAGGTAATATTTGAACAGTCGGTTATCCGGCCCAACTTTTCCTCTTTTGGTAAATTTACCATCGCTGAGAATGTGCTGATAGATATCACAAAACGGGTGCTGTCTACCGTTGCGGCCGTTAACCACACTGGTAAAATCAGGATTGAGTCCGAGCAAGGCAATACCGTCATCTTTATCCAGTTCGCCGCCAACCTCGGCTATCCGTTGCAGGTGGTTTGCAAGGAAATACAGACAAAGGTCAAGGAAGTCGTCGAGAGCTATACAGGTTTATCCATAACGGCTGTCAATGTAACAGTAACCAATCTCATTCTGGGAAAAGGAGGCTCCTTTAAACCGGGGACTCCGGCTGAACTGGACACGTAACACAAAGGACGCAAACCCAAAAGTTCGGGTTTGCGTCCTTTGTGTATTAGCCTGCCTTTGAGCCGAACCTTCAGCCACGGTTCATGCCATGGGAGATAGGCTGGCTGGGATAGCCGCCTATTTTACGGCCACAAGATAAAGGCCGATAAAATTTACCGCTAACAGCACCGGCACACCGTAGCGGAATTTTTTGTGCTGGGTTTTGTGACGGAAGAGCTGCATAGCTATGTAAACTCCCAGGGCCCCAAACAACAGGGCCAACCCCAGCAGGGTTCGTTCACGGACCCGGCGGATCCTTGCTCCCGCAATTAGTTTGTCATAGCCCGTAACCAAAAAAGTTAGCACATTCCACCCTATGAACAGCCACATCAAGTTTTTGCTCCTGTTGTTGTCATTCTCCGCTTGCACCGCGGGCAAACCTGGGTACCACTCCGCGATTATAGGGTACGAAACAACCTGGCCCTCGAGCCAGGTCACATATCCTTGTCTAATCTGACTTCGATAATTCCGCCCTCGTAAGAAGTCCGGGCCAGTTCTCCCCGGACTCTTACCGGCAGAACCAGCTTCTGGCGCAGCTGGCTGGAATAACTAACCCTTGTGTCCTGATGACTCTCTTCATATTTGACTGTGCATGTCAAGGTCAGAGTGTGTTTGTCCACATAGACCTGAATGTCCTGACACCCGGGTAAATTCCACCGGAGGATCAGCTCCCGCTCAGTTTCAGTCAGGTCGGCAGCACTCCGGGCCATGGGATCAGGTATGTTGAGGTGAAAGATTCCTTCCAGCTGTTTTTTCAGCCGGTCGAAGAACTCCCCCGGTTCAAAAGGAATTAGCTTCATCCCTTAACTCTCCCCTTCTCTGTTCTCCCTATAGTTTATTAAGGCGAGAGTGGGGAGGGTTCACTTTTTAGTCACAGTACCCTTTGCGCCGGAGTTTTTCAACATGCTCAGCCAGGATATCTTCAAGCTCAATGCCGTACTGTTCTTCCAGCACGAACATCATGGTAACCGCGGTCTGAGCCACATCCACCAGCTCACTGGCCACTTTGGCCATAGCCTCATGTTCAGCCAAACGGTTCTGTTCACCGCTTAAGCCCCTCAGCTTGCCGATAGCCTGGGCCAGTTCGCCCGATTCCTCCATGATTTTCAAGGCAGTGGATTCCAAAGAGGGCGCCAACTTGTTCAGCCGGGGCAAAGTAACCGTTTTGCTCGCTGGTGCGGACACACGCTCCAGTTTGGCCTGATTCATTTCAGCACCCTCCAGTTCTATGGGTTATTCAACCTTCTCTAAAGTCATCTTAGGGTCTCAGCCTGGTCGTGTCAAGCGGCATTGGAATAGCCCCAGGGGAGTGATATGAGACAGAAGCGGAGAATAATTTATACCGAGGGGGGAATAGCATGCTCAAAAAGTATTTTTGGGGCGCCGGGCTGCTGTTTTTGGTTTTGGCCATAGCTGCCTATATCTTTTTCTCTCTGCACTAAGCCCGGAACGTCTTTGCTTTCATTCAGCTAAGTAACTGCATCAATTGCCCTAAACCCCGTAAAAATACCGGTTATTTTTCACCCGATCTTTGCTAAAATGGGAAGCGAACTTCACTCTCTCTTGATTGGTGGCTCTTAGGGCCGCCAATTTTTTGAGTGTAAATACTGTTATGTTTTAGGTGCAAGGGCCGGTTCGGGCAAGGCAAAAACTATCTACGGAATAATGCTTTTGTAAAAGTGCAGTACGGCGCCGTTAACGGCGCCGTACTGCACTTTTTCTTATTTTTTTCGCCGCCGCACCAACTCGGTGGCAATCTCAGAAGGGTCAAGCTCATGGTACGCCAGGAGAACCATCACGTGATAAAAGCGATCGGTAACCTCATAGAGGATTTCATCGTGGTTGTTGTTCTTGGAAGCGATGATGGACTCTGCCGCCTCTTCGCCCACTTTTTTCAAAATCTTGTCCTGGCCTTTGTCAAAGAGATAGGTGGTATATGATCCCTCTGGACGGCTGGCTTTGCGCTCTTTGACCATGGCGTAAAGTTCTCCCAGCACTTTCCCCAGGTCGTGCCCGGGAACGGCTCCCGCTTCACCCTCGGTTCTTACTGAACCAGCCTCGTCGAGCAGGTTATGAAAACAGGAATAAAACCCTTCGTGACAGGCCACTCCGTCTTGTTCTACCATAAGCAGAAGAGTATCGGCATCACAGTCGTAGTAAACTTTTTGCACATATTGGAAGTGCCCCGAAGTTTCGCCCTTGAGCCACAACTGCTGCCTGCTCCGGCTGTAAAAGCAGGTTTTTCCTTCGCTCAAAGTTTTTTCCAGGGACTCCTTGTTCATGTAGGCCAGCATCAGTACCTGGCCCGATTTAACATCCTGCACCACCGCAGGGATAAGCCCGCGCTCATCAAACTTCAAACTGCCAACAACCTTGCTGTCACTGACAGTAAACAGCCCTTTCATACCTTCGTCCCCCATTTCCAATGTCATAGACGCACCACCACCTCTCGCTCAGAGAGGTAGTCCTTCGCCTCTCTGATAGTATATTCAGCATAATGGAAAATGGAGGCTGCCAAGGCAGCATCTGCCTTACCTTTTGTTAACCCCTGGAAAATATGTTCCAGGCTGCCCACCCCGCCCGAGGCGATTACAGGAATCCCCACTGCCTCACTTACCCGTCGGGTCAGCTCCAAGTCGTAGCCGTCTTTGGTCCCGTCCCTGTCCATGCTGGTGAGCAGGATTTCGCCGGCCCCCAGTTCCTCGACCCGTTTGACCCATTCCAGCACATCGATCCCTGTAGGAGTCCGCCCGCCATGGATGTAGACCTCCCAGGCGCCCTCCCCCCGCGAACGGGCATCAACGGCCACGACGATACACTGGCTGCCGAAGGCTTCCGCTCCCTGCCTCACCAGTTCCGGATTTTGCACAGCAGAAGTGTTTAGAGAAACCTTATCAGCCCCGGCTTTGAGCATCCTGCGGATGTCTTCCCCGGTCCTCAGCCCGCCGCCCACGGTAAAGGGAATAAAGACTTCCTCGGCGGTGCGCCGTACCACATCCAGCATGGTAGCCCGCCCTTCAGCTGATGCCGAGATATCGAGAAAAACCAGCTCATCAGCGCCTTCCCGGTCATACAAGGATGCCAGTTCCACCGGGTCGCCCGCATCCCGCAGGTTGACAAAGTTTGTCCCTTTTACCACCCTGCCTTCGTGTACATCCAGACAGGGTATAATTCTTTTGGCCAGCATTTACTCGCCCTCCGCTACTGCCAAGGCCTCCTGCAAGCTGAGGGCTCCGGTGTACAGGGCTTTACCGGTAATAACCCCTTCCACGCCGGAGTCTTCCAATTCTTTCAGGGCCCGAATGTCCTCAAGGGAGGAAACACCCCCGGAGGCAATTACTTTTAAACCTGAACCAAGGGCCATTTCCCTGGTACTTTCTATGTTAGGCCCCTTCATCATTCCATCCCGCCGGGTATCGGTAAACACTATACGCGAAATCCCCACTTCCCGCATCTCCCGGGCCAGATCCAGCACAGTCTTTTCAACTGTGTTCTCCCAGCCCTCGATGGCCACCAAACCATTCTTGCCGTCGATTCCCACCAGGACCCGCTCTCCGAAGCGTTTTGCGGCTTCCTCCACCAGTTTGGGACTGGAAACCGCGGTGGTGCCCAGGATTACCCTGGAAACACCAATTCCCAGCACCTGATCTATGGTATCAGTATCCCTGATTCCGCCGCCCAACTGCACCGGAATCTCCAGGGCAGCGACAATTTGCCTGACAATATCCAGGTTCTGCGGCCGGCCGCTGAAAGCACCGTCCAAGTCCACCAGATGCAGGAACCTGGCGCCCATCTCCTGCCAGGAACGGGCCACTGAGACCGGGTCATCGGAGAAGATCGTCTCCTTCTCCGGGTCACCCTGTAAAAGCCTGACCGCCTTGCCTGCCCTTAAGTCTATCGCCGGAAAAATGATCATTTCTCTACCAAGCCCCCAAAATTCTCTAGTATTTTCATGCCCAGACTGCTGCTTTTTTCCGGGTGGAACTGGACGCCAAAAACTTGGCCCCTTCCTACCACCGCCGGGAACTCAAGGCCGTAGTCACTGGTAGCCAGGACAACGTCCCAGTCTGATGTCGCGGCGTAAAATGAGTGCACGAAATAGCACGTTCCACCTTCCGGGAACCCGGTGAGCAAAGGGGTATCCTGCTTAAGGTTCAGCTGGTTCCAACCCATGTGGGGCACTTTGGGACCAGGCGGGAATTTAACCACCCTTCCCGGGAACACCCCCAGACCTTGGTGGGTGCCGTGTTCCTCACCCTGTTCAAACAGAACTTGCATACCAAGACAGATCCCCAGGAAGGGCTTACCGGAACGGATAGCTTCCAGCACCGGTTCTACCAGGCCCAGTTCACGCAGTTGGCGCATGGCATCAGCAAAAGCCCCCACCCCGGGCAGGATTACTCCTTTGGCCTCCGATATCACCGCCGGATCCTCTGTGATAACTGCCTGGAAACCGAGTTTTTCCAGGGCCTTTTGCGCGCTGCGCAAGTTGCCCCTGCCATAGTCGACAATGGCAATCATCACAGCACCCCCTTGGTGGAATGAACTCCCTGAATGCGTGGGTCAAGGGTAAGGGCTTCACTTAGAGCCATGCCCAAGGCCTTGAACACTGCCTCCAGGATGTGGTGCACATTTTTGCCGCTTATGAGGCGCACGTGCAGGGTAATCCCCGCATTAAAGGCAAAGGCCCGCATGAACTCCTCCGCCATCTCCAAGGGGAATTCTCCCACTGCACCGTAGGGCAGCGGCACTTCCCATACCAGAAACGGGCGGTTGGATAAGTCTAAAACGACCTGGGCCAGGGCCTCATCCATAGGTATAAAGGCAGCGCCATACCGCCTGATCCCCGTTCGTTCCCCGACGGCCCTGTTGAAGGCCTTGCCCAGGGCAATCCCCACATCTTCGATAGTGTGGTGCGGATCGACCGCCAAGTCCCCTTTGGCCTTCAGGGTGAGGTCGATGAAGCCCATCCGCGACCATAGGGTGAGCATGTGGTCAAGAAACCCTACTCCCGTGTCCACCACAGCTTCTCCTGTGCCGTCCAGGTTCATATTTATCCCGATCTGAGTCTCCTTTGTCTCCCGCTGGATTTGGCTGGTCCTCATTTTAAACCCTCTCCTTCAAGGCCGCTGGATTACTTAGTTCAGCTTCGTCCCCTGTGTGCCGCCATCCTCCACTTGCATCAGCAGCCTCAGGCCGGCAGAACGGGTTTCTCGCTGCACTTGTTTTGAACAGCCTCTGTTTCGCGTCATGTCATTATACTTTAAGCACAGCGTTCAGCGCTGTTATAAAGCTTTCGTTTTCTTCCGGCAGCCCGGGGCTCACCCGCAGGGTTTCGCCCACCACCGGCAGGAAGCCCATGTACCTGATCAGAACATTTTGCTCGAGAAGTTTGGCATGGATTTCAGCCGCCCCGCTCTTAGGCTTAAACAAGATAAAATTGGCGTCACTGGCATAGACCCGC
>JAJYNB010000364.1 GCA_021786555.1 Bacillota bacterium
TCCGATCTGAATGTCCTTCACATAGGTTTTGTCCGGAACTTCCTTGCGTTCCCCCACGGTCACCATGCCCTTGCTGTGGGATACCCGCATGGAAGTCCGGTACAAGACCGGGGTAGAGAATTTTTCGCTCAACTCAAAGGCCAGTTTGACATAGTCCTTGGCTTCCTGGGGATCACTGGGCTCAATCATCGGCACCTGGGCCAGGCGCGCAAAATAACGGTTGTCCTGTTCGTTCTGTGAACTGTACATGCCCGGATCGTCAGCCGAGATGAGCACAAAGCCTCCCACGGTACCGGCAAATGGGAAAACCATAAAAGAGTCGGCAGCCACATTAAGTCCAACATACTTCATCGAGACAAGGGCCCGTTTGCCTGATAAGGCTACGCCCATACCCTCGTCAAAAGCCACTTTTTCGTTTGTGCCCCATTGAGCCCGGATCTCCGGGTATTCAGATATTACCTCCAGAATCTCTGTACTGGGGGTTCCCGGGTAACCGGAAGCGAAGGCTACCCCCGCCTCATAGGCTCCGCGGGCAATTGCGTTGTTTCCTGCCATCAAAATGCGCTGGCCCGGACTCGGTAATGTCATAGTAAAAAAATCCTCCTCCACGGCTCTGCTTAACGTCCCTACGATATACGGGCCGTTTGCCTGATATGCACCCGATTCCAGGTGCCTGACCTGCCCCGGAATTATCCGCGGCACTCCTGCGGTTGCTTCAAGTTAGCGCAACCTGTCTGCACCCCTCCTTTCAGTCCATCGCAGCAATCTTCTGAAGATGAGACTACAAGCCTTGCAAAAGGGCCGGCAAATTTTTAGCCTAAGTATTCGGGAGTCAGTAGTCAGAATTCAGAATAGGACGATGGGGACGGTTCTTACGTCCTAGCAAATCTTGCTGAATTTTGACGTTTTCCCTCGAGTCACTTTGGCACGTTTTTCTAACGGTTTAGTTGAGTCAATCACGAACCGTGCCCACCAGAGTCCTGTTTTCTCCAGGTAGTCAGAATCCAGTAGTTGGAGTGCAGAATCGCTTGGATTATTCTGACTTCTGACTCCTGTCTCCTGACTCCTGACTGAAGGGTCATGCCCTCTGCCAGTTATACCCCGCCTCAAAAGCCCGGCGGTTGACCTCCAGCAGCTTGGCCGGAATCTTTTCCTCCAGGGCTTGCTGCCAGACTTCCTGCGGAAAATCCATAAACCGGGCCAAAACACCCATAAGCACAACATTGGTTGACTTGGAATTCCCGGCCTCCGTCGCCAGCTGCAGCGCCGGCAGAGCAACAAACCTGCTCACTTTTTGTGCCAGGTCCGCTAAAACGCTCCCCGGATAGGCAGCGGCGCCGATCAACACAGGCAGCGGCACTATTTTTTGGTCGTTGACGATGAGTACGCCGCCCGGCTTCAAAAAGTGAGTCCAACGGTAGGCCTCCAATTGCTCGAAAGCCACTATCATGTCGGCCTCTCCCGGGTCAATCACCGGCGAGAACACCTGGTCACCCAGCCTAACCTGGGTTACAACGGAACCGCCCCGCTGGGCCATGCCGTGAATTTCAGACATCTTGACCTGGTAGCCCTGCTCCAAAGCCGCATAGCAAAGAATTTTGGACGCGAGGATTGTCCCCTGTCCGCCTACCCCTACCAAAAGAATGTTTGTTACCCCGGCCATCAGGCTTCACCCGCCTTCCGTAAAGCATTGAATTTGCACACTTCCATACAAACGCCGCAACCGGTGCACAGCGCCGCATCCACTACAGCAGTCTTGTTTGCTTCATCAAAAGAGAGTGCGGGACAGCCCAGCTTGAGGCACACTTTACAGCCAGTGCAGTCATGAACTTCCAAAGGTTTTTCCGTGTTCTTGATAATCAGGGCGCAAGGCCGACGGGTAATGATCACCGAGGGTTCCTTAGCTGCCACTTCCGTTTTAATCACCTGTTTCAAGCGGTCAAGCTCAAAGGGGTCTACTTCGCTAACCCTTTTGACTCCCAACGCCTTAACCAGTGCCACAAAGTCCACCTTGGGCGCTGGCTGGCCCATGAGAGTCTTGCCCGTGGCCGGGTTCTCCTGGTGCCCTGTCATGGCAGTAATGGAGTTATCCAAAATCATCACCGTGGTATTGCCGCCGTTATAGACGATGTCCATCAGTCCGGTCACGCCCGAGTGCATAAAGGTGGAATCCCCGATAACAGCCACCATTTTCTCAGCCAATTCCGGGTGCGCCTTTTCCATACCCAAAGCGCTGGAAATCGAGGCTCCCATGCAGATACAGGTATCCATAGCCTCCAACGGTGCGGCAGTACCCAGTGTGTAGCAGCCGATATCGCCTGAGACCACCAGTTTAAGTTGCTTCAGGGTATAGAATACTGGGCGGTGCGGACAGCCGGGACACATGACCGGAGGCCGGATTGGCGCGTCAAAGGGAGTATCAACGGCAACACCCGGTTCGCCCGTAAGCTTTTCTCTTACCAACCGCGCCGAAAGTTCACCGTAGGGCGGGAAGATTTCTTTGCCTGTGACAGAT
>JAJYNB010000188.1 GCA_021786555.1 Bacillota bacterium
TTCCGGGACGGGCGCTATCACGACATTTACCTGATGGGCCTGCTCCGGGAAGAGTACAAATAGGACAAGAGAACCGCTCCCGCATCCTACCAGGAAGCAGGGGCGGTTTTTTTGTTCACTATTAAAAGAGCTGCCGTTAGGCAGCCGAATTATTTTTTGAGGTTTTATCGGGAAACAGGCGCCTCCCTTTTCAAGCTGTCTATGGCCTCAGTTAATTCCCTGGCCACCTCGGGATTCTGCTCCGGCTGCAAAACTTCCTCCAGTAGCGGCAGCGCGGACCTGTCCCCTATTTCCCCCAGGGCCCAGGCCGCATGCCCCCGGATCACCGCCCGGCTATCTTTCAGGCAAGCGGAGATGTCTTCCACGGCATCTCGTCGTCTTAAATTGCCTAGGGCAATCAGAGCATTTCGCTGCAAAACAGTCCTTCCCCGCCAGCCTGCCGCCGACTGACCGAACCTCTCTTTGAATTCCCGGTTTGACAGCTGCAGCAGTTCCAGCAGGCGGGGCCGCACTGTGTCAAATTCCGGTGCAAACTTCGGCGCGCCCGGCTCAGAGGCGCGGTTAACCGGGCAGACAGCCTGACAAGTGTCACAGCCGTAAATTTTCCTCCCCATCAATGGGCGATATTTCGGCGGCACAAAGCCCTTCATTTGGGTCAGGTAAGAGATGCAGCGGTAGGGATCTATGACATGGGCCTCCCGCAAAGCTCCGGTGGGGCAGGCCTTCAGGCACACGTCACACTCACCGCAATCCAGGGCCAATGCTGAGTCCGCCTCCAATTCAAGTTCGGTGTAAATCTGGCCAATAAAGAGCCAGGATCCGAATTTGGGGTTGATCAGGGCGCAGTTCTTGCCGCTCCAGCCAAGTCCCGCTTCCACTGCCAGGGCCCTGTCCACAGGGGGACCCGTATCCACATAGGATTTGACTGCAGCACCGCTTTCGTACCTGATCAATCCTGCCAGGCATGCCAGTTTGTCCCCCAGGACCCGGTGGTAATCCCTGCCCCAGGCAGAACGGCTGAGGGAGCCCCGCGCCAGCCCATCCCCCTGGGGTTCTGCCTGCCAATAGGAGAGCCCAGCGGTAATGATGGTTCTGGCCCCGGGCAGGATGCGCTCCGGGTCAACCCGCAGCTCGATGTCCCCGCACTCGAGGCCTGTCATCCTTCCCTCCGCAGCCCTGCGCTCCAGGTAGCTGCGCAGCTGCGTCAAAGGCCTGGCCCGGGAAAAGCCGATCAAATCGATGCCTAAGTGAACAGCCTCCTGCTTTATCCTTGCTTTAAAATCGTTTTTCCTGTCCAAATTCCACCGGCCCCCTAAAAGTTCTGCAAAGCGCACGGACCTACGGAACACTTACCGCAAACATCACACAAACCGAGTTCGCTGTATCTTTCTGCCACTTTAAGCAGGTGGGCGTAGCACTTGTGCTTGTCCAGACCCTCCAAGCTCAAAGCGCCTGTGGGGCAGTTTTCCACACACCGGCCGCACTTCCGGCCCCCTTTGACCAGACAGCCCTGGGCCGGAATTGGGGGCGCTCCTGCACCTATATTTCGGTCCAAAACCAGGGAACCAAACCTTCCGCCGCAGCCCGCAGCCGTTATCAGCAAGTGGTTTATCCCAAAGGTACCTAGGCCGGCAGCCCAGGCCACATGTTTGTGTGACCAGAAGGACAGTAGGTTTTCCTCGTCAAAATTGTGGGTGGCTCTAACAAAACCGGCCTTTATCCCCTGAGCAGACAACTCTTCCTGTAAGGTTGAGCAGATTTCACTGATAAAGCGGTTGGTTTCTATGTAAGCCAGCGCCCATTCCCTGGCCACCCCCGCCCCTTGCCGGTTCTTCTCAATGATTTCTGCCTCAAAGGGCAGGAAAAAAGCCGCTACAGTTTTGGCCCCGGGCAAGATGTCCTCAGGCAGCACATGTCCCGCATGGGTCACCTTTTTTAACAGTTCAAACCTTGGGTCCTGGGCGGAGACGAAACCCACCAGCGGCTTGCGGTATTTGGTTGTGCCGCTGAACCCGGCGGCCAGCTCAACAATCCTTGCTTCGATAAGTTCTCTCACTTGTCCACCCTCTCTTGCAACGTTTAGCAGTCCTATCTGCCTATACAATAGTATTTTAACACAGACAGGTGCCAAAACCTTGCGCAAAAAACGGATGGGCTCTATCGCATTTTGTAGTCATATCCTGAGCCGAAGTTAATATACATAGTTTTAGACTGGTGAACTACTCTCCATTGAAATGGAGAGCTTCAAGATTCTAGGCGACGAATGAACATGCATCAAACCTGTACATCTTTGGCGTGCCCAACACCACTACTGGTTGCCCAGCACTCAGAACCAACCCTGAGTGCTGGGTTTCCAGATACTTTTTGGCAATATTAATTGCGCCATTTACATCGGCATTAATGACTGTCCCGCAATCCTTACACACATAAAGCCCCCGGTATTTGCGGTTGGACTTATGGGCGTTCTCTTGGCTCGGATCGACTTGCACACGGAACATGTTTGGGATGTA
>JAJYNB010000038.1 GCA_021786555.1 Bacillota bacterium
CAGAACACTAACCACTACCGACGCTAAACATTCAGGTATTCAGAAGTCAGGAGTCAGAATTCAGAATGCCCCAAGAATATGTTTCCAGCAATTTGCTGCCTTTTTAAGACATATTGTGTTTCAGATTCGGTTGATCAGAATTCAGAATACTTCGAGCGATAGATCGTCCTCTTATTCTGACTACTGACTACTGACTACTGACTACTGACTACTGATTACTGAGTACTCAGAAAAAAACCGCCTAAAAACCTGGGGGGAATCAGCCTTGGCTGTTCCCCCCTTTTTGCTGCTTATAAATCCGCTTCCACCGGCCCGCCGCCGTCCTCAATCGCATGGTATTCAGGACGCTGATCCCGTAATATAGCCGCGCCGGCCCCTATTGCCGCACCCAGGGCAAAAAACATTACCCCCTTGGAGACGGAATATTTGGGACGAGTCATACTCATCAGTCTTTTGGCTACACGATTCACACATAACACCTCCCGGGTTATTCTTTTAACTGCCCAATTTTACAACTTTTCTTTTCTCTTAGTTTGCCAATGCACAACTTATATCATGTCAGCCAATTTTTAACTTGTGCCTTACCTGCCCGATTGGCCGCTCATAATTAAACTTCCGCTGAATAGGAATTTAGTATTTCAAGGGCGGAGGTAATAGCAATGAAAATTATCACTTTGGGGCGGCCGCGTTTTCGCACGCTCTTCCTCGGCGCCATCATCCTGACAGCCTTATTCGCTTACCAGGACGCAGCAAACCTGCACGTTTTTACCCAGAAGTTAAAGCCAATCTACAGTGTGGAAACAAAGCAGAAAGAAGCGGCCCTGACCTTTGACATCAGCTGGGGGGATGACAATGTGGCACCGGTATTGGACATCCTCAAACAGTCAGGCGTGAAGGCAACTTTCTTCCTCTCCGGACCCTGGGCAAAAACGCACTCCGACCTGGTCAGGCGCATCGTCAGCGACGGGCATGAGGTTGGCAGCCACGGCAACCAGCACATTGACCTAAACACTTTGGGCAAGCAGGAGATCAAGGACGAGATCATGCAGGCCCATAAGGATTTGAAAGCGGTAACAGGCAAGGACTGCGGCCTGATTCGCACCCCTAACGGAGCGTATGACAACAAGGTCATCCAGGCAGTAAGCGAGGTGGGTTACCGCGCCATCCAATGGAGCACCGATTCCCTGGATTGGAAGCGACCAGGTCCCGAGGCCGTAATCAACAATGTGCTGAACGGTCACCGCCCGGGCCAGGGGGTTAAGCCGGGCGCAATCATCTTGTTTCACGCCAGCAATTCAGCGCCGGATACGGTCAAGGCCCTCCCGGTAGTGCTGAAGAAACTAAAAGAACAGGGATATACCCTGCTCCCGGTAGGAGAACTTCTGGCCCGCGGCAGCGGTACCTGGCCACCCGAAAGCAAGTTGGAACCGCCAGCCAAAGACACCAACCCCCCGTCAGCGCCGAAGTCTTGACAGCCTCAACCGCCAAGGGCCCTGATACCAGGCTCTGCCTGCAAACGCTCCTCAACTTCCCTGGCCGCCTGTCTAACGGCTTCCCGCATTTGCTCCGGCAGCTTTTTGGCTAAGGCAGCTGTGAAATAGCTGCTGGCTCCGCCGTAGTCGCCCGCCTGCAAAGAACTTTCAGCCTCGAGATAATCACCTAAGCCTCCGGCTGGATCCAGGTCCCTGACTGCCCTGGCGGCAGACTGGAGCTCATGGCCCGAACCCAGGGCAGAGATGCCCAATTTTGTTTCAAACACGGGGTCATCCACCAGGTGTCCCTGGGCTTTGACCCTGCTGTACAGCTGCCAGGCTTTTTCGTACTCTCCCTTTCGTAAAGCCATGTCCCCCTGCACCGCTTCCAGGGACGGCAAATTGAGAGGGCTGGGTACAATTCTGTTCAGAAGCTGTTCAGCCTCACTGAGGCGCCCTTGCTGCGCCACGACCTGGGCAAATCCCAGTTCCAGCACTGTCCGGCCTGCAATCATCCTGGGCAGAACCTGACTTAAAATTTCCCCGGCCGACCGGTAATAACCTTGGCTGGCAAGATAAAGGCCTTGAGTCCCCTCCCCTAAAGGTGTGTCCTGGTACCTGCCGGACAGCAGGGCAGGTTTCTCTCCCAAGGCCAGCTGGGCCCTGCTGAGCATCTCCAGTTCAGTTGAAGACAGTGTCCGGCCCGACAAGACCTGCTTCACCGCCTGGTAATCACCGGTATAGAGCCAGGCTGTGGCGTCCAGTCCTGCCAGGGCCCCAGGTACTGCATGGTAACGGTTATTTTCAACCAACATTAAGGGTTCCGGGGAAACATGCCCGGACCGCGAATAAGAAAAAAGGGCGCCCAGGCCCAGGCTCAGCAGCAAAAGCGAACCCAGGCTGAGATAAAACATTAAAAAAATTAGTTTTTTGAAATTCATAGTCTTCAATATTTAAAAGGTTAATAAATTATATTTTGGAAATCAATCGATTACAACACAATCACTCATATATATTACAGTTTATCCTATTTAAAA
>JAJYNB010000375.1 GCA_021786555.1 Bacillota bacterium
CTTTTTGCCTCCCTATCAGCCCAGGCATGCGGTGGACCTGTCTGATCCAACCACTTTTTGTATTGGTGCCGGGCCTGATGTGTTTACCGAGTACAAATACAGTCAGCAGCTGGGTATGGAGGCCGCTTTGGAGTTGATTCCGGAAATCTCGCAGGAATTTGAGGTCAAGTTTGGCCGGAATCATGGCGGCTTAATAGAGGCCTACCACTGTAAAGATGCGGAATACATTTTGGTTACCATGGGTTCTGTTACCGGTACCGCCCGGGTTGTTGCGGACCAGCTCAGGTCGGAAGGGAAAAAGGCAGGGGTGCTGAAGCTGCGTGCTTTCAGACCTTTTCCGATTCAGGCTGTAAAGCAAGCCCTGCAGCACGCTAAAGGGGTAGGCGTCCTGGACCGGGATTATTCCTATGGCAATGAGGGGGCTCTGGGGACCGAGGTCAAAGCGGCTCTGTATGGGAGCGGCGTGGGGCCAAGTGTGATAAACTTTATTGCAGGCTTGGGCGGCAGGGATATCCAGCCATCAGACATTGCGGAAATGTTTACAACCGTAGAGCGGGCCTCCTCTCAGCCTGGGGCAGTGAAGCCTGTTAATTTCGTGGGGTTGAGGTGGCAGAGATGATCAACATCAAAGAGCTTAGCGATGAAGAACTGGTATACGGCAGCCTAGCCTGCGCAGGGTGCGGCGGTAACCTGGCTCTGCGCCAGGCGCTGAAAGTCCTGGGTAGAAATACCGTGATCGCCACAACCGCCTGCTGTCTGATGGGAGTAACCACTTTTTACCCCCAACTGGCTTTTGAAGTCCCTTGTGTGACTTCCGTCTTTCCCGGTACGGGCGCGGTGATCTCAGGCCTTGTTGCCGGGCTGAAGCGCAAAGGCAAAGGGGACGTGAACGTAGTTGGTTTTGCCGGGGACGGTGGTACGGTGGATATCGGTCTGCAGGCCCTTTCAGGAGCCATGGAGCGGGGCGAAAAATTCATCTGGATTGCCTATGACAATGAAGCTTACATGAATACGGGGACACAGCGCAGCGGGGCCACTCCCTTCGGAGCCTACACCACCACCACTCCCGGCGGGAAAAAACGGATGTGGGAGGACCGGCCTAAAAAGAACATGCTGCGCATCGTTATGGACCATGGCATTCCCTATGCTGCCACGGCATCCGTCGCCTATCCCAAGGATTACATGGAAAAAGTCGCAAAGGCCATGCAGGCCCCTGGGCCGGCATACATTCAGGTGTTAGCACCTTGCCCGCCAGGGTGGGGACATGACACCGACGTGACGGTGGAAATGGCCAAGCTGGCGGTCCAGACCGGAGTTTGGGTTCTGGCCGAGTACGAGAATGAGAAACTAAGTGTTACCCACCGCCCGGCCAAGCGTCTGCCTGTAGAAGAGTATTTGAAAAAACAAGGGAGGTTCTCCCATCTTGGCCCGGAAGAAATCTCTGCCTTCCAGGCGTCCGTGGACAGACTCTGGGATAAGGATTTTGCCTGAAATCATGAAATTGGTTGGGGGGAGACCTCCAGCCAATTTCTTTTAAGCAAAAAATCTGGTTTGTAACATAGAAAAGGGGCGGGACCCAATTTGCTGGTGGGTCAGCCCCTTTAATTTGGAATAACTTTTGGTAATATTGCCTTGGGACCAGATATTGGTTTGTGTAGAAGTGCTGTCCTGGTCAGCGATCAAAAAAGATGCTTTTGCCGGTGGCGCTGATGGGTATGCCGATGACGATTTCCCCTTCAATTATGCCCAGCTTTTTGGCCACCACTCCGACCCGGTACATTACCCGGTTATCGGCGTTCAGGAGGCTTGCGGTCTTAACTGCTGACCCCACAGCAATGCCAATATCCATCAGGCGCCAGGCGCACAGGGGTCCGGTAAATTCCGGCCCTTCTTTGCTCTCCAGCATAGCGCATTTGGGCTGACCGCAGGCGCCGCAATTGAGTCCAACGGTCTTGGGCTGTTGTAGTGCCAGTAGAAGCAGGGCATCGGAGGCGGCCACGTTTCTGCCATCCCGGTCAAAGTTCTTCTTGCCTGTTTCAACTCCATAGTTTTCCATTTCCTGGCCCAAGGTCTTCAAGTCATTACCGCTAACGACCTTGACAGCCAAAAAGTCCTGGCCGGAGGCCTTGGGCGCGGTCCGTGCAGCAAGAGCCATCAGTTCCGCCACTGTATTCATGATTTCCACATACATCCACCTCTGCTTAGTTTATTCTGTAAGTACTTAGGGTCAGAAGTCAGAATTCAGAAGCCAGTAGTCAGAATGACAATGCTCAAGCATTATGTATTAAGATTCGTCAGAATTTGCTAGGATGTTCAGAACCGTCCCCGTTGTCCTATGAGAAGGCTCGGTCATCCCGTAACATTCTGAATTCTGACTTCTGACTTCTGACTTCTGAATTCCTCTTGTAACACTGCTTGTTATTCTAGAGTCCTGGCGGGAAATCCTGCTATTATTTTTGTTATTAAAACTTTGCAGTTTTGGCAGGATTTAATTATAAAAAG
>JAJYNB010000201.1 GCA_021786555.1 Bacillota bacterium
GCAAATAACTCTAATAGATGAAAGGGGATGACAACAATGTGCATGGAGACTACTCCCTGGGAAGATGCGGTGAAGTTTCATGGTCACACCTGCCCGGGATTAGCCATTGGTTACCGCGTAGCTGAGATTGCCCTGAGGGAACTGGGGGTGCACAGGGCGGGGGACGAAGAACTGGTGGCCATTGTTGAAAACGATTCCTGCGCAGTGGACGCAATCCAGTCCATAACAGGCTGTACCATGGGCAAGGGAAACATGTTATACCGGGACCACGGCAAACAGGTTTACACCATTGGCAACCGTAAAAACGGCGAGGCTGTTCGGATTGCCATAAAAGTTTCGGCACTGCATTCCGAAACGGAAAACAAACATCAAAGAGTCCATGAAGTGCTGGACCTACCGGAAGATAAGTTCTGCACCTTCAGTAAAGTGGCTTTGGAACTGCCCGGCACGGCGCGGCTTTTCAAGTCACTGGAGTGCGCAGAGTGCGGGGAGTCAGTAGCTGAGATCAGGGCGAGGGTCAAGGACGGTAAGATTGTGTGTATCCCCTGCGCCGGTGAATACAGCCGGGGCTGGTCCAAACAATAGGGTGAGAAAAAGGGTGACAGCCTCTTGCTTGAAGGCTGTCACCAGCTTTTTACTCCCGTTAAAGTTTTAACCTTGGGCCTTGGTTAAAGTCACTGTGAAGCCGGAGTACCCGTTTTTCTCGTGCCGAAAGCCCAGCTTTCTAAAGTGGGCCAGCTTTTCCAAGTTATTGGCTTCGGCCTCTGATTCTACCACTACCTTCAGCTGCCTGTCCACCATGCCCAAGGCCCGTTTACATGTGGTGTGTATTATCCCAACCTTTGGCGCAGCCAGCGGAAGGGAGTGCTGAAATGCGTGCATGGAAGAATAACGGAGCGTACATTTGTTATTTTCAAGGTTTGAGGAGTTGCGCCCTGATTTTCTCTTTGGTTGCCGGGAGGTCACAGATCCTGACTCCGCAGGCCTGGGCGATGGCATTGGTTATAGCCGGGGCAGTGGCAACCAGGCCGCATTCACCGATGGCGGCTGCGCCGAAGGGCCCATGTGGCCGGGGAATGTCAATCAGCACGGATTCAATTTCAGGGGCATCCTTAAACCTGGGGATGCGGTAGCGGGAGAAATTTTCCGAGCCGCCGGGTACAAATTCCTCGGTCAGAGCATAGCCTAGTCCCATGACCACAGCCCCTTCAATTTGACCCTCCACCTGCAATGGATTGATGGGAGTGCCTGAGTCGTGTACCGCCACGACCCGCCTGACTTTGGTTTTACCTGTATGGGTGTTTACTTCCACTTCAGCCAGCTGAACACCGAAAGTGAAGGTTTCGTAAGGAATTCCTTCCCCGGTTGAAGGGTCCAGGCTGGTGATCCGCGCAGTTCTCCGGCCTGTGAAGCGAATTTGGGCCAGGCCCAGCCGGGCCAGGTCGACCAAAGAGAGCGGCTGTTTGTTCTGCCCGCTGCAGAAGATTAGACCGTTGGCATATTCCAACTCGTCTGCCGCCAGGTTCCAATGCCGGCCCGCCGCGTCCAACAGCGCAGCCCGCAGGGCTGCAGCGGCATCCTTAACTGCGCCGCCGGAAATATAGGTTTGCCGGCTGCCAGAGGAATAACCTCCGTCAGGGGTAGCCAAAGTGTCAGTGGAATGAATGTCCACCGCGGCAAAGGGTATACCCAGTTCTTCAGCCGCAATTTGGGTAAGAACCGTGTCAGAGCCCTGGCCCATGTCAGCGGCCCCGATGTAGAGCCGGACGTAGCCATCGGGCAGCAGCTCAATCTGGGCTTCGGATTCGTCAGGTTGACTTTTGCCGGGGCCAAACCACATAGCAGCGAGGCCGACCCCCCGCTTGAATTCACCACTGCCCTGGGCGGCCCATTGCTTTGCTGCCTCATAGGCAGGCCTGAGTCGTTCCAAGCAGGTTTGCAGGCCAATTTCATGATCCAGTACCTGAGCGGTAGCCGTCAGGTCACCTTGACGGTAGCCGTTAATTACCCGCACATGCAGGGGGTCTTGTTCCAGCTTAGCTGCTACCATATCCAGCAGGCTTTCGATGGCAAAGGTTGTCTGGGGTGCGCCATACCCTCTCATCGCGCCGCTCACAGGCCCATTTGTCTGAACTACCCGGCCCCGCAAGCGTACGTGGGGGATGCGGTAGGGGCCGGTGGCATGGATGAGGGCACGGTTCATTACGCTCTTGCCAAAAGTGGCATAGGCTCCGGTGTTGGCAACAATGTCCATCTCCAAAGCAGTTAATTTCCCATACCGGTCTGCCCCTAGTTTACACTTGATTTGAAAGGGATGCCGTTTAGAGGTGCTGAGGTGTGTTTCTTCCCTGGAATAAACCAATTTGGCCGGGCGTCCCAGCCCGAGGACTGCCAGCCCGAGAAAACCCTGCACTGAAATATCCAGCTTGCCGCCAAAGGCTCCGCCGGTGGGGGTTTGAACTACCCTTAACCGGTCTGCCGCAAGGCCCAGGGCATCAGCCAGCGATTTCCGGTCATGATGGATATTCTGACTGCCGGCGGCGATGACCAGACGCTCCTGCTCATCCAGGTAAGCGATGCCGGCGTCAGGTTCCAAGTAGGCATGTTCGATGTAAGGTGTACTAAAAGTTTGCTCAATGACCACTGAGGCTGCTGCAAATCCTGCTGCCGGGTCTCCCCGCTCGATTTTCAGGTCGGCCAGGAGATTGGGGCGGCCAGCATGAATTTGCGGCACTCCGGCACGAAGCGCATCCAACGGGTCGAACACTGCCGGCAGCAATTCATAATCCACTTTGATCAGGGCCAGGGCACAGGCAGCTGCTTGCTCCGACTCAGCTGCCACAAGAGCCACTGGGTCCCCAATAAAGCGAACCTTGTCGTCACACAGCACCGGCTGGTCAGCCAGGGAGGTCTTAAGCCGGTTGGTTCCCGGTACATCGGCAGCCGTAAAGACGGCTGAGACCCCAGGCGCTGCCGCAGCCCTATCGGTATCGATCTTGATAATCCGGGCATGGGGATGGGGACTGCGCAGAACTTTCAAGTATACCGGATTATCCGGTTGGAGGTCTGCTGCGTACCGTTCTGTACCCGCAGCTTTGGCAAGGGAATCACGGCGTGGGATGGAATGCCCTACCGGGTGGCTGCCTGGATCAGGCAGGAGAGAGGGGAGGTCGACTTCGCCGCGCAGGGCTTGGGCGGAGATGCGAACGGCCGCAATGATCTTCTGATACCCGGTGCAACGGCAGAGGTGCGGCTGAAAGGCCCGGATGATTTCTTCCCGGGAGGGGTCTGGGTTTTTGTCCAGCAAGGCCTTGGCCCGGATTACCATGCCCGGAGTGCAGAAACCACACTGGACGGCCCCGCTCAGGGAAAAGGCCTGTTGAATCGGGTGGGGGTGATCGGGGGTACCAATCCCTTCAATGCTGGTGACTGTTTTGCCCGCTACGCTCTTGGCCGGCACACGGCAGGACATGAGGACTTTACCGTCCACTATGACAGCGCAGCTGCCGCAATGCCCCTGACCGCACCCCTGTTTAGTTCCGGTGAGGCCTAAGTCCTGCCGCAGTACCGAAAGTAAGCTCCGCTCCGGGTTGGCATGAACAGTAATGCTCTTTCCGTTCAAGTTAAACCCTATCATGTGCAACCATCGCGCCTCCTTTCAGGCTGGATCTGAGACGGTCAATTGCTTCAGCGAAACGACCGCTTAACCCGAACCAAATTGTCTGCGGCCAGGCGCTTGGCGGAGGCTGTGAAAAACCAGGACTCGATGCGATCCTCTAAATATTGGATCAGGGTAGCGGGCTCAATGCTGAGCAAACCCAAGTTAACCCGGAAACCGGCCGGGTCGAAGCGGAACAGTTTGTCGGCGTCTTTCACCAGTTTGTCACTGTCGGACAGGGCGGTAAGGCGGGAATCATGTCCATCGATGATTTGCAGGATCTCTTCGGTTTTTGCCGGGTCATAATTGACCTGCTGCAAAATATCCCTGGCCAGTTTTGCCCCTTCCACCTCGTGCACTCTTCTCAGGTCGAGGTCGAAGGCGTTGGGCCCGAAAGCGGTGGTCTGCAATTCTGCTGGAACCTTGCTCCAACCCAGGTCATGGCAAAGTATGGCCGGGATGACCAGCCAGGGGTCTCCAGGTTCGTGCTGCAAAAGCTTCAAAGCATAGCCGTAGGAGACATCAGTATGGATATCGTTTTTTCGGGTTTTTAGGTAGGGATCCGCCAGTTCACGAATCCGATCTGCAATCTCTCTCACTGCTTTTCCCCCTAGAGGTTTGTAAGTGTAGAGAAGGCGTGGTCAGCCCACTCTGGAGTGAAAGACTCTGCGCAGCATCATGTCAGCGATTTGCTCCGCTTCCTTTTTTCTGGATTTGATTACCGAGATGTTGCGCGTCTGAACCAAATATAGGTCGCTAGTGCCTTGAGAGTCGTCAAAAACCCATTCAATGTCCTGAGCTACGCCATAGTACTTTTCAACTTGCAGGGCCAAAGCGACTAATCGCCTAATTTCATCGTCGTTAAGGCAGAGGATGTTCTGCAGGGCCTCCGGCACATCAACCGTATGCGTACCCTTATCTTTGTAAACGACTTGTTGTAGTTTGGGGTTGATATGCTTCTCCACCTCTCCGGTTAGTTTGTCGACGACAATGCGGTCAGGGCTCACCCCGCCGCCGACCACGCTTTCGCCCAGGCCCCACGTTCCTTCAATCACTACTTTGGTATTATCCATGGTGGTCGGATGCATGGTGAAGGCAACCCCGGCTGTCTTAGCCTGAACCATTTTCAGTACCGCCACCCCGATGCCGGGGATGAGCAGGGGGTGATTATTGTTTACTCTGTGTCCGATGGCTTGAACTGTAAAGGTGCTGGCCCACACTTTGACTATGTGGGCAATCACGTCATCTTCACTTCTGACATTGAGATAGGTTTCAAAAGCGCCGGGCATGCTGACCGGTCCGCTGGAGCGAACGGCTACGGCGACATCTTCCTGATCGCATTGGATACAAAGGGAGCGATAGTTTTGCCTAATCTCTGCGGCCATGTCTGGTGGCATGGGTTTAGTCTCCATCAGTTCCCGGATGAAGCTGCTAGCCTCTAAAAACTCCCCATAGCCTCCGGGCCCTTGCTCCCCAAACCGCTGCAGAAACCCGCTGATCTCCTCCGTTAGCCCGGAAATCTGCATATAACGCTGATAGGCTTCCAAGGACAGGGCAAAGCCGGGAGGAACCGAGACCTTGGCTTTGGTCATCTCTCCCAGATTAGCGCATTTTTTCCCTACCAGTTCAATATCGCCGATGCCCAATTCGTCAAACCAATATAACCATTTGGCGGCCATGCTGTATTCCTCCTTTTGCTTTCCTCATTCTTGGTCAATAAAGTAGACAACCCCCATGTCACCATCCACGCGGATTTTTTGTCCTGTTTTAATCCGTTTGCTGCCGTCAAACACGTTCATCACCACCGGGATGCCGTACTCCCGCCCAACAATGGCGGCATGGGAAAGGCTGGCGCCTCTGTCCACCACCACACCGCTCAGCAGGGGAAAGACCGGTGTCCAACTGGGATAGGTGGAAGGCGCTACGAGAATTTCCCCCGACTTCAACTCAGCCAGGTCGGCATCGTTAAGCACTACCCGAGCCACCCCTTCCGCTACTCCGGGGGAACCGGAAATGCCATAGAGATCCGCTTTAAGTTCCGTCTTGGGTACAGGGAAGGAGCCCACAACAACTTTTAGGACAATAGGATCATTGGACTTGATCATCTGCTGCATAGCCTCTTCCAAGGAAATGGTAGAAATGAGCGGCGGATTCTCCTGCTGCTGATATTTTTGCCATTCGGACCGCCGGCGGGCGACGACCGGCTTTAGGTCGTGCATGACGGGGTTCAGGCCCACCTTATAGATTTCATCGGGGATGAGAAAAAATATATCATCGGGTTTGCCTATGGTGCCGGTTGCGGTTAAACGCCTGCCCCAGGCCACCAGGGCCCGCCGTACCAGGGCATGGGTCCAAAGGTCAAAATAGTGGTTGTGTTCCTCACTGAAGGAACTGGATTTCTGAGCCAGCTGCATGATGGCCGTAAACCAGTCCCGCTGCTCTTCCGGTACCTTGGTCAGAATAGATCTTTCAATCTCTTTCCGTTCGGCAGCGAGCTTCTGACGCTCCTGGTCCAGGTCAAAATCGCCGCCTTTTACCAGGAACTTCTGGACATTGACCAGGGCCAGAGAAGGTTCTTCCACCCAGGAAGGCAGATTGAATTCGGACATGCGGTTAGCCCGCCAGCCATCCTCCCAGAGAAAATCCCGGAATTCCTGCATGAATTGGCGGCCATTTGGCGCCGCTTCGATCTCCTTGATGTAATTTTCAGGTTTGGCGGTGAGCAGGATTTCTGCCAGCTCAAGTTCCCTGGCCCGCTTGGCAAACTGCCAGAGGGCCTTGTCCACCTGGAACACTTTGTTGTCAAAACCTCGCATCAGCTTGTGAAATTCCGGTTTGGTGTCGTCCAGATCCAGCATTTCTTTGCAGACGGATTCAAACAGGATGAACACGCCGAAAACCAGGTACATCATGTAAAAATGGATTTCCCACATGCGCTTGTTGACCCGGAAAGCATCCTCCAGGTGATCCATCAGGTCGATGTTGCTGGCTGTGTCGATGTCAAAGGCTTTGAGACGTTGGTAGTGGCCCAGCATCTCATTCACATAACCCTGCCACATGCCGTCATAATCCTCAAGAAACGGAATCAACTGTTTGCGGAAGCCCTCTTCGCGCCGGCGAATTTCCTCTTCGTCTTCAACCAGCAGCAGGGCCAGGTAACCGCCGCCGTCTTTCAGCCGCCAGTCCCAGCCTTTGCAGGTGGGCAGCTGCAGTTTTTCTGCGCCCCACTGCATGCCGTGGCGGCAGTAGTTCACCCACGACCAGCCAAACATGGGTGTCCAGGGCGGGACCGAGTGGGTGGCGTCCAGAAACCAGGCCGGGTTCTTTTCCAGGTCGACCTTCTCGTCAAACTCGAATACCGTGATGTCGTAGGAATCCATACAATAACCTCCTTCTTTTTTGAACATGGTCCGCCCCGAGTTATTTGGGGACGGTGCCAAACTGACTAGCGCATCTCGCGCCCTCCGTTTACCAGAATGGTTTGGCCGGTGATGAAGTCACTCTCATCGGAAGCCAGGAAAACCACAATACCCAAGAGGTCCTCCGGCTGGCCCAGGCGGCGGACGCAGTTGCGGCTGACATCATAGCTGTCCAGGCTGGAAAGGTGGGCGCTGGCTTCGGTGGCGGTAAAACCCGGGGCCACGGAATTGACGCAAATGTTGTCCCGGCCCGCTTCCCTGGCCAGGGCTCGGGTGAGTGCAACCACCCCGCCCTTGGACGCCACGTAATGAACGAAGCCGTGGGAACCTGTAAATGCTGTTTCCGAGGAAATGTTGATAATCTTTCCTTTGCCCTGCAGCTTCATCGCCGGGTAAACGGCTTTGGCTGAGAGCCAGATTCCCTTCACGTTTACGGCCAGGACCCGGTCAAATTCTCCGGGAGCAATCTCATAAAAGGGTTTTCGCTCCAGGCCGTCGTAGACTGCTGCGTTGTTTACAAGAATGTCAATTTTCCCAAAACTGGCAAGAACCTTTTCTGCCATCTCAAGAGTGTCGGATTCCCTGGTGACATCAGCTTTCACAGCAAAGCACTCCAGACCCGCTTCCCGGGTGAGGCGGGCAGTTTCCTCCGCACCGGCTAAATTAATATCAGCTGCAACCACCCTGGCGCCTTCTGCGGCAAGCTTAAGGCAGAATTGACGGCCAAGGCCCTGGGCCGTGCCGGTAACTATTGCGACTTTTCCAGCTAAACGCAAGATTTCACCCCCTTTTTGATGTAGTTGACCGGCCTCAAAGGAAAAAGGGTCCTGGGTCAGAACAGACTGGTAAAAACTCTTGCTGCGACCCAGAACCCTCTTGTGTAGATTGATTAATTATTGATCTGGCACTTATTTAGTTGACAGTCTAGTAATTCCTCTTTTCCCAGAATCGGGTGAGACCGTGCTCCTCGGCTATTACCTTGTAAGCGTTGTAGCTGCTGCCCCGACCGATGCCGCCGGCGGAGTGCAGGTTGGAGGAGCACATATACATGTTCTTTACTGGGGTTTTGTAGTTCGACAATTCCGGTACAGGCCGGAACCTGCCGAGCTGGGAGGCCAACATGGATCCTTCCACCCAACCGCCCTCTTTCATATCGGGGTGGCGGTTAATCACATCGTAGGGGGTGGTGATGAAGGCATCAATCAGGTTATCTTTGGTCATGTTGGGAGCAAATTTTACCCAGTAAGCAAACAGGTCGTCCACAAATTGTTTTTTCAGCCGCAGCCATTCCCGTTCCGAGTAAAAGCGGTGCGGAGGAGCAAACTCCTCGACTAAAATGGTATGCTTGCCCGCCGGCGCTCTGGTAGGATCCCAGATGCTGTCCGGGGCTGTAAGAATATAGGGGCGAGTCGGGTAACCACGGGTAAAGATTTCAGCCTGATATTTTGTGGCAATATAGTCGGGGTCCTTCGGGCCAAAATACAGCCTTGGCTGTTGGCCGCAATCCGGGTTGTAGCTGACAGCGCTGTATTTGGGCAGTTCGTGCAGAGCCACATTGCCCCACCAGATTTGAGCCCGGTCGTAATCAATGTTGCGCACCCGGTGGGCCACCTTAGGCGTCATGTAGTCCTCGCCCAGGAGGCGGAACATGGTCTGGGGCACACCAAGGTCGCTCACCACCAAGGTGGTGGCCTTTACTTCTGTTCCATTGGCCAGCCTAATCCCCACAGCCTTGCCGTTTTCCACCATAACTTTATCAACTTCGTGGTGGACAAAGAACTTGCCGCCCATGTCGCTGAAGGCACGCTGCAGGGCATGGGTAATGGTATGGGTGCCGCCCAGAACTATGGAAGCTGATTCCCAGGAGAATACCAATGCGAGGGTGTGAATGAAGCCATAAATGCCAATGGTATCATCGGGCAAACAACCGCTGGAGGTAGGAACTGCCCGCATAAACAAGGTTCTTAACTCGGGGCTCTCAAAGGTATCGTAGGCAATTTGCTTGGAACTCATGAACTGGTGGACAGGGTCAATGCCGGACTCAGGGTCTGACAGCAGGCGTTCCAGCGGATCGGGGACGCCGTAAGGAGTGGGGGGGCTGTAGCGGTATTCCCGAAAGGCCTGCCGCCATGAGTTTTCGTATTTGGTGAACAATGTGGCATAAGTTTCAGCATCCCGCTGGGAAAATTTGGCGATTTCAGTGTAAGTCCTATCAAAATGTTTTTGGGAAAAATACTCTTTGCCTGTGTTGGGATCAACCCTGAGGCAGGAATAGCCAATGTAGCAGGTACCGTCATCCCAGACGATGCCTTCATTTTGCTCGGGAAAAACATAGGTAAGTCCATACTCTTTCAGGTTGAAATCGGTATAGGCTGGATGGGCCCAAAACCGGGTAAAATGGGCACAGGGATTTTGGATAAAGCCCGGTAGAGGCAAGTCCTCGCCGCAGGCCCCACCCCCCAACTCATGCTGCCTTTCAAAAATTGCTGTCTTTAAGCCCGCCTTTTGCAGGTAACAGGCCATAATAGTTCCGTGGTGTCCACCCCCTACCACGATGGCGTCATAGATTGCATCAGCCACGAAAAATCCTCCCCTCTTTCAGGTCATTCAAACATTGCCAGGTTGATTCCCGGAATTGGCCTGAGCTCGGGCTGACGGGGACCTGCGCAGCAAGAGCCTTAACACTCTGGCCATCACCTTTGGCTTTAGAGCTATTCTTAGCGCCTTCCTGATGTCATCGCCGCTCAGATCACATGTAATATACCAATGAACAGGCTCCGTGGCCTCGATTTTCATGGTAAGCCCATGGTCCTGACTTTCCTGGTTCAGCTCAAGCTGGCTTAATTGGGCGGTGAGTACGGTTTTCCCAAGACCGGTGGAGTGAACCAACATAGCGACTCCTCCTTTTCTTAACACTGTTGGCAGAGCATACCGGCTGGACAAGGATGCCCAGGGCATTCATTACAACAGTCCCAGCGACCTGGCCCGAGCCACACTTTCAGGCTCCCGCCACCACTTTTCAAAACCCTGGTCCTCAGCAATGGCATTGGCTCCGTTGTAGGCTGGACCGAAGAGTACCAGGCCGCCGGAAAAGCTGCTGGCACCGCAGAGATACAGGTTCTTCACGGGGGTAAGGTGCCGCGAACACTCCTCGTTGGGGCGGAAGAAACCCATCTGCAGCGGATAGTACCCGCCTTGTTTATAGGACCCCTCTTTCATGTCCAGAAACTTGTTCTCAATGTCCACAGGGGTTGAGACATAACGCCATAAAAGATTGTGCTCGTTGATGTTTGGCGCGTATTGGCCAAGGGTATTGATTAGTCTTTCCGCCCACTCCTGCCGTTCCCGGTACCAGTTTTCCTGATTGCCGTGCAGACGGTATGGCGCATGCTGTGATATCAGGCCCGTGTGCCTTCCCGGCGGGGCTTGGGAAGGGTCATGGACGCTGGGGAAGGTGCAGTTGAAGCCCACGTCCCCAACTTCTCCTTGTTTTAGCAGGTCCCAGTGTTTAATCAATTCTGCCTGAGTTTCACAACCGATAAAGTAGATGAATGATTTATTGACATCAGGGTTTTTTTCGGCGGCAGCGAAGTCCGGTGCGTGTTCCAGGGCCATGTGCACTCCCAGGAGACTGGAAGCCTCCCACTTATACTGTTTGGTGCGTCGGACGAAGTCACTGCTCAGGTTTGTTTCTCCGACATAGTTAAGAAAGGTTTGATAGGGGTCGATGGTGCTGGCAACGAAATCGGCCTCATAAACCGTTCCGTCCTCAAGTTCTACGCCGCAGGCAGCCCCGTTTTCCACTATGATTCGCTTAATCAGCTGACTGCCTAAAATCATGCCCCCATTGTCATAGACAACTTTGCTGAGGACGTGGGAGAGGCGGTGGGAACCGCCGACGCTGAGCCTGTAGTTAGTTGCCCTGTTGATCATCAGGGGAACCAGATATCCGAGTCCTTCCAGGTCGTAGTCCAGACCCCACATACAGGCCGCGTAAAGGATGATTGAGCGTACATGCTCATCCTCAAAGATTTCATTGACAATTGTCTTGGGCGTTTTTTCTGAGTACGAGGTGATTTCCCGGCCCACTTCACTGGACTGCATCTTAACCAATCCTTCAAAGGTTGGGTGGGCGCGTTCGTAGGTGGCGGGTCCCAGAAATAAATCGGTATATTGCTTGAACGTGTGATGCATTTCCACGTAGGCTTTAGCATCGTGCTGAGAAAACTGGGCAATGGATTTGGCTGTCCTTTCCGGGTCCTGATAGAGGCAGATGCTGCGGCCGTCTTTCAGGGGCATGACCAGCACCGGGTCGGGATAGACAAACTTGAGGCCGTACTTTTCCTGCAGTTCAAAGTCAGGAAAGACAGGAGCGAAATCAACCATGGCATGGTACACGGCGTGGGTATTGTGAAGAAACCCGGGTATGGTGACTTGCTCAGTCGCCAGGCCGCCGCCGACTTCCATCCTTCTCTCCAGCAACACGATTTTTTTGCCGGCCTTCGCCAGATACCCCCCCAGAGCCAATCCGTTCGGACCCGCGCCGATAATTATGCCATCAAACTTTTTTGCCATTACACATCACCCCTCCTAAGGTGTAGATTTTGCGCAAGGCGGGATACAACTTAAATGTTATCCGGGTACTTAAAGCTTAGCACATAATCTGAAAATTCAGATAAGTATTCGGCCAAGTGCAGAAATTGATGGCGAGTAAGCCGATTTCCTATGGCGAACGGCCGTTTTCTAGGATTAAACCTGAACGGCCGTTCTCTATTGTATATTCTAAACTTTTTAAGCTCCAGCTTGAGATCCTGGACAGCGAATGCGGCTAAAAATCACAGGCGATAACCTACCATTAACGCTTTACTGTTCAAATCCAAGGACCTTGACAATCCGAAACCCCTGGGTTATCGTTTGCTAAGAAGAGAATTAAGCCAAGTTTGGCAGTTTGCAAGAGAGAAAGGTAGCTAGGGGTGGACATGACTAATCCCAAAGAGAACAGCGGTTACAGCGCGCCAATTGTTTACAAAGCTTTCGCAGTCCTGCAGGAAGTGGCCAAGGCGCAATTTGAACTCGGTGTCAGTGACCTTTCCCGCCAGCTAAACATTAATAAAAGCACAGTGTTCGGCATCACCCAGGCCCTATTGGATTTGGGGATGCTGCGGCAGGACGATTCTAAAAAGTTCCGGCTAGGTCCATCGCTGATTCAGCTGGGCAATCAGTCCCTGGCCGGAGTAAGCTTGCGCTCGATCGCCCGTCCCTTCATGGAGAAGCTAGGCTACGAGTTTAGCGAAACGGTTCTGTTGAACCGCTGGGATGAGTATGGCATTACCGTGATTGAGAAGGTAGCCAGTCCGGGGGATTTGCGAATCTCAGTAGCGGAAGGAACCAGACTGCCGTTTTTTGCCGGGTCAGCAGCCAAAACGTTTTTGGCTTTTCTTGATGAGTCGGGTCAAAAAAGGATTATCGAGAAGAGGGAACTGCCCAAATTCACCGGGAACTCGCTTACCGATGAGCAGGAATATCTGGCAGAATTACGGAAGGTCCGGCAGCAAGGTTATGCTACTGAGTTTGAGGAATATATTCAGGGGGTAAACGGCATTAGCGTGCCGGTATTTGACCCTAATTCCAGGTTACTGGTTGCGGTGTTGTGGGTGGTGGGGTTCAGTAGTTCTTTTAGCCCCGAAAAAATGCGTCTGGCGGCGATTGCGGCAATGGAAGCTGCCAGGGAGATTTCTCTGTTGCTAGGCGGGTAACTCCTGAGTACTCTTTACAAGTAATGGTTCCCAACAGTCGAAAAACAGGAGCGAAAAGCAGCTCCTGTTTTTTATTTCCAGGCCTAACCTTTGGACCGTTAATTTCCACCGTCCAGCTTATTTCGATTGTGGACTCGGACTTTGTTGCTATACTAAGGTTAAACAACACCGCAAATCAGGGACGAAGTTTAGCTAAAGTAGGTAATTCTCCTATTGAATGTTTAACCAGAATGGTAATAGATTTGAACTTGCAGGTGTGATAAAGTTGTCCTTAAAATATTCTGAATTTTCCAAAAAAATACTGGCTGTGTGCCCACAGGGCATGGGAGGTATGGAAATGAGTTTGGAATGGATGAACCTGCAGGATATTGTCAGCCTGGATACCCAAAAAGGGCTGATTTCTTTCCGGGGGAACAGGCTGCTGTTGTTCCACGCCGATGCCCTAAGTCAACTGAAAGATGAACTGATCAAGACTTTGGGGATGGACCTGGCCAGGGGCGTGCTGGTACGGTTTGGCTACCGCTGTGGGTACAGCGACTCCCAGAGTGTGAAAAATATCTTTGACCTGGAAACTGACGCAGAATGGATGTTGGCGGGGCCCACCCTCCATACACTGGAAGGACTTGTGCAGGTTACCAATGAGGTATTGGATTTTGACCGCAGCACAGGTCACTTTTACATGCGCGGCATTTGGCGCAACTCCTATGAGGCGGAGGAGTACCTGAAAACCTATGGTTCTTCCCTGGACCCGGTTTGCTGGACGCTGGTGGGATATGCCAGCGGTTACAGCAGCGGGTTTATGGGCAGAGACACGGTCTGTGTGGAAACAAAGTGCATAGCCAAAGGTGATCCTTACTGCCAGTATGAAATCCGGACCAAAGAGGAGTGGACCGGCACTGCAGACAGATACTGGCAGGACCTGCAGCCCAATTCGGTGGTGAAAAGCCTGCAGCATATGCTGCGGGAAGAAAGGGACCGGGTAAGTCAGTGGAAAGCGTTGAACGAGACAGTCTTGAACCTGTCCGAAGGTCTCGACTTTAACGAATCGGAAATAGATCTTTACCGTCAGGTATGCCAGATGGTCT
>JAJYNB010000318.1 GCA_021786555.1 Bacillota bacterium
TGCCCGCGGTCGTTGTTCAAGGGGAAAGCGGCACCGGCAAGGAATTGATCGCCCGCACCATTCACCGGTACAGCAGCCGCAAAAACATGCCTTTTGTCAGCGTAAACTGCGGGGCTGTGCCGGAGAACCTCTTGGAGAGCGAATTTTTTGGTTATGAAAAAGGCGCCTTCACCGGCGCTAATCAGCGTAAAATCGGCAAGTTTGAATATGCCGACACAGGTACAATTTTCCTGGACGAGGTGGGGGAGATGAGCCCTCAACTGCAGGTCAAATTACTCAGGGTATTGCAGGAGCGTGAATTCCAAAGGGTAGGGGGCAATGAAACTATTCCTGTGGATGTGCGTATAATAGCGGCCACCAATAAGGACTTGGGCCGGAGCATCGCGGAAAAGACCTTCCGGGCGGATTTGTTTTACCGCCTCAACGTGGTCTCGATTCAGGTACCGAGGCTGCAGCAGAGGAAGGAAGATATCCAGCTTCTAGCCTCATATTTTAGGGACAAGTACTGTAATAAGCTGGGCAAGGAGCCGAAGCGGATCTCCAGGGAGGCCATGGAGGAGATCGAAAGCTATGATTGGCCCGGGAATGTGCGGGAATTGGAAAATGCCATCGAACATGCGGTAGTTATGGGCAGCGGGCGGGTTATCCTGCCCGAAGATTTGCCGGAAGACATTCTAACGCGGCAAAGCAAGGTAGTGACCGATGCCGGCGGGCGGCAGGAAACGCTGCGGGACAGGGTCAAAGCAGTGGAAAAAGAGGCTATAGCCCAGGCCCTGGCGAAAACAGGCGGCAACAAGCTGCAGGCGGCAAAGCTGCTGGATATCAGCCGGCGGGCACTGCAATACAAAATTGAGGAATACGGTTTGGAGAGCTAGCTTTATGAAGAAAACAGGATGGGTTCAGGAAATTACGCGCCAACAGTGGTTGGTCCTTTTGGCTGCCTGGCTGGGCTGGGTTTTCGACTCCATGGACTCCACTCTCTACTCCATGGTGATGCCTGCTTCCCTGGCCGATGTCATGGGTCCTACAGCCGGCAAAGCAGACATAGCTGCCCATGGCGGCATGATTTTTGCGATCTTCCTTATAGGCTGGGCCTTGGGCGGCACAATTTTCGGCGTTCTGGCTGATTATTTCGGCCGCAGCCGGACCTTGGCCGTGTCCATCCTGTTTTACGCTGTGTTTACCGGGGTGGCTGCCTTGGCGCAAAGCTGGGAGCAGTTGGCCGTGTTCCGCTTTCTTACGGCGTTGGGTATCGGCGGTGAATGGGCTGCCGGTTCGGCACTGGTGGCCGAATCTTTCCAGGACCGGCACCGGACCAGAGTACTTAGCATCATGCAAAGCGCCTGGGGGGTAGGGTTTTTCATCGCTGCCCTGGTCAACCTCCTGGTGGTGCCTCTGGCTACGGCTAACCGTTTCACTCCCTGGCGGGCTGTGCTGGTGATTGGGATTATTCCGGCGATGTTTGCCGCGTTCGTAAGGGAGAAAGTGGGAGAGCCCGAGCCCTGGTTGAAAGTGCACCGGCAGCGCCAAAAGGTTAGGACAGCAAAGCATCAGGATAAAGAAGCCAAAGCTCTGACCGAACTGACTCTTAAGCAAATTTTTTGGCCCGGCCTACGCCGCGATACCATTGTCGGTTCCTTGCTGGCCTTCACTGCAGTCTTTGGCCTGTGGGCGGTCACCAACTGGACCCCTACTTTTGTGGAAGAACTGTTGCGCGGCAAACAGCTTTCGGACGCTGTAATTTCCGACTATAAAAGTTATGCCACCATGGCGCTTAATTTTGGCGCCGTTTTGGGTTACGTTGTGTTTGGCCCTGTGGCGGACCGTATAGGACGCAAAACTACCTTTTTTATCTTCTTCGCCGGCAGCTTGCTGCTCGCTCCCTTTACCTTTTATAAAATTACAGACTACACCACCCTGCTCTTACTGCTGCCGGTACTCGGTTTTTTCAATAACGGCATATTTTCCGGTTTCCCCATTTATCTGGCTGAACTCTATCCTACCCGCCTGCGGGCCACGGGACAGGGCTTTTGCTTTAACTTCGGCAGGATTCTGGCTGCCAGCGGGCCGCTGCTTACAGGATTTCTGGTCAGTAGTGTGGGCTCTTACGCCAGGGCTGTAACCATGGTATCCATGATTTATCTCGTGGGTATCCTGACTTTGTTTTGGGCAAAAGAAACCAGGGGCCAGTCTTTACCCGACTAATAAAATGCTTTGCGACCCGGCTCAGCTCTGTTTTTTTATTTTCCGGCAGGAAATACACGGAGACAGAAGAATACTTTGTTAAAAAGCTCACTTTATACCGAAAAATTTCCTTATAGGAGTTAAGGTGTCGTCAGATATCATTATCCGGATCACAAACCTGACCAAGCGGTACGGTAAAACAAGCGCCATAGCCGGTCTGAGCCTGGAAATAAGGCGGGGGGAAGTCTTCGGGCTGGAGGGGCCAAACGGCGCAGGGAAATCGACTTTGGTGGGGCTGATTGCCACAATCATTACTCCCGACTCAGGGGAAATTGTTGTTAATGGACTCAACAGCCGCCTTAGCCCAGGGCAGATAAAAAAAATGATCGGCTTTGTTCCACAGGAAATTGCCCTGTACAGCCGCATGAACGCTATGGACAACCTGGTTTTCTGGGGCAGGGCTTACGGTTTGAGGGGGGCTGAACTGGCAGCAAGGGTGGAACAGGTTCTTGCTTTCACCGGCCTGAAGGACAGGGTACAGGACAGGGTCTCGAATTACTCAGGGGGCATGCAGCGGAGGTTGAACGTGGGTGCGGCACTGCTGCACCAACCGGAAATCTTGATTATGGACGAGCCTACCGCCGGATTGGACACTCCCTCCAGACAGGGCATAGTGGACATGGTCAGAGGGTTGGCTCAGGCGGGAACAACGGTAATCTATGTCAGCCACTACCCTGATGAGATGTCAATGGTTTGTGACAGGATTGCGGTGCTGAATGCGGGGAAGCTCGAAACTATAAAGGGTAAATAGGAGTGGGGAAAGCCGATGGATACACGAGTCATCATGGCCGGGGGGATAGAACCGGAGCATAGAGGGAGTAGAAAACGGCTGATCATTGTGGTTGTAATTCTGCTGGTAGCGGTACTTTCCGCCGGCGTGGCTTACGGTTACCTGGAACTGGATCTGTTCAAGAGCGCCAAACAGGTTTACCTGGAAACAGAAGCAAAAAATCTTCAGCAAATGTCTGAGAGTGCAGGTGGGCTTTATGACCAGTACTACACGGAAAACGTCCAACCGTATCTGGAGAATTCCGTGCACGATCGGTACGAGATCGTCGCAGGATTGAGTGGGGCTCTGCCGCAGGCCCCCAGTCTGACAACCTTTTTAGATCTGCTAAAAAACAGCAAGCTAGTGGCGGAGACTTACAGTGACGTAAAGAACCAACAGAGCGACGTCAAACTGGACCTGGCAGTTGGCGGCAGCAATCTGATTGGAGGAGAGTACTTTGCCGACAAAGAGAAGATCGGACTGGGTGTCCCGGTTATCTACAACAAGTATGGCGTGGTTTATCTTAAGGACCGGGACAAGTTCAAGCAAAGGTTCGGCAATGTGAACATTCCTAAGAGGTTTATCAGCCCGGCAGAATGGATTAACGCCGTAAAAGTATCACAGCAGGAGTACGAGCCTATTCTGCAGGAATATGCCAAGTTGTACATGGACAGCCTGACAGACCAGCAGGTAGTAATTACCAAAGGAACTTTCGAGGAAGGACAGAGCAATATCCCCAGCAAGATAATTACGGTCAGCTTTACGCCAGACCAATTTAAGGCACTGGTCAACAAGTTTGCGGATAAAATTGCCAGTGACGACAAGTTGGCAGATTTGCTTTATGCCAAATACACCACCGTCATAAAATTGTACCAGGATCAGGGCAATGATGATGTGGCCAAGCAGTTGGGTATCAGCGATAAAACCGATCTCAAGCAGAAGCTGAAAGATCTTGCCGCGAACCTGAAAAAGGACGTCAACTCGTCCGGGCAGAGGGGCGGCCTTAAAGATATCCGGATGGTGCTGTATGTCGATTCAAACCACAGCATCCTGGAGAGGCAGATTACGCCCTTAGATGAAAACGAAGCGGCCCACGGTCCTTCGCTGGAATTAGCAGGATGGGTTGATAAGGACAAGAAGGAGCACCGGCTGGTGACGCTGAAGAGCGGGGATGCGGGACCCGAGAGTGAGTTTGACCTGGACTACAGCGCCAAACAGGCAGGGAACTCAAATAAGGGAAATTTGGCAGTTACCATAAAGGATTCCTTTAACGGCAAGGAAAATTCCCTCCAGTTCAGTTCGGATTTCACTGTGACCAAGGACGGAAACAAAACAGACACCAACTTGACATATAACGCCAACCTCCAACAACAGGGTGAAACTGACAAGGTTTCCGGCAGCGCATCCACTTCCGCTGCTACCAACGCAAAGGATAAGAGCCGGGACAGCCAAACCGACATCAAAGCTGACGTTATCGACGCTAACAAGCAACCGATAAGCATCGATTTGAGCTTGAAGCGGAGGGTGGAGTTTGGCGGCGCTGTGCCCATGCCAAAAGTCGACGCCGGCAACTCGGTGGATCTGGCCAACATGAGTAATCAGGATGTGCTGGCCCTGCAGCGGGATATCCAGCTGGGCCTTGGGCAGTTTATCCTTAAAAACAGGATGATTTTCGCCAACAGCTCTTTATAAAAGGGGCAGATAGACAATGATGGTTATCTGGATCTTCAAGCATGAAATGAAGCAGTTGCTTAAGGACAGGGTGGCGGCGGGATTGCTGATTGCCCTGCCCCTTTTGTTTATCTGGCTTTTTTCCCTGGCTCTGGGTCCCCACCTAAACAGTGACCGTTTTGCCAGCAAGTTTGAGATTGCTCTTGTGGACCAGGATGATACCCCTGGCTCAAGGATGCTTGCCCAGCAGTTTGAAACTTCCGATTACGTTAAAGGCTACGTAAAGGTTGACCACACCAGCGAAGGGTCTGCTCTGGAACTGCTCAGACAGGACCGTATTGCGGGTATTGTCTTAATTCCGGCCGGCTTTATCGACAGTGTTTATGCCGGTACAAACAAACCTCTCACTTTTATAGCCAATGCCAATACAAGAGCAGAGTCGGACTTAATCAAAAATGAACTTACCGGTGCAGCTGACTTGGTGTCCGCGGGCCAGAGCGGCATTATTACGGTTTGGCGCTATACCAAATGGGGCGGCGCTGACCAGACCTTGGCCGACAAACAGTTTTCAGCCGCCGTCTCCAGTTTTACTCTGGCTTCCCTGGCCCGAAACAATGTTTTCCGGCTGGAAACGGTTTCCGGTTTGCCGGACGTGACCTGGCTGGAGTACTTTACGGCGGGATTACTGGCTGTGTTTGCATCCTTTCTGGGGTTAAGAGGAGTAAGTTCCTTTCAGGCAGAAAGAACGGCTGGAATGGCGCAGCGCCTGCAGGCCTCACCCCTCAGACCCTGGCAGATGGTGTTGGGCAAGTTTCTCGCCCTATCCCTTTTGATTATGGGCCAACTGGTGCTGGTGGTGCTGGTTACCGGGGTAATGTTCCACAATTACCTCGGCGGCTCCCTGGCCGGCATGGCGGTAATCTCCGCTGCAACAGCTTTTGCCGCCTCTGCCTTGAGCTTGCTTGCGGCCAGCCTTTTCCACAGCGCACAAGCCGCGAGTCTTGCAGGCTATGCAGGGTCGCTCCTGTTGGCGTTTGCGGGCGGCAACATCTATCCTCTGGTTGATTTGCCGGAAGGGGTAAGAAAATTGAGCAGCTTTGTTTTTGACAGATGGTCGATGGACGGTTTCCTCAGGGTGTTTGCGGGGGAGACTTTCATGCGCATCGCTCCCGACGCGCTGGTGCTTCTGTCAATCAGCGGGGTAACGCTGGCCCTGGCTGCAGGAGGATACAGATTGACCGGGAGGCGCATTAGATGAAGGAGATCCCGCAAATCATATGGTTCAGGCTGAAACTCATGTTGACGGATAAAGCCTTGTTAGCGGCAATCTTAGCGGCGCCGCTGCTCTTAACCCTGCTGTTGGGCGGCATGCAGGGCTACAACAAACCAAAACTGATTCCGGTAGCGGTAGCAGACCAGGACAAGAGCGATTTCTCCAGGCTGGTCATAGAACGGCTGGCAGCAAAAGAAGGCCTTAAGGTAATTTCCAGCGATGAGGCATCAGCCCGGAATATGGTACAAAACTACGCGGCAGAAGCGGCCTTTATCATCAAAAAAGGGTTTGAGGCCGGGATTCTGGCAGGTAATGCCGATAGTTCCATAACCATTGTCAAGTCGCCCCAGTCTCTGGCCTACGGCCTGATTCAGGATACGCTTGCCGGTGAGGTGGCACGTATTTCCGCCAATACTTCTGCTGCCAACTGGGTTTCAAGGGAATTCCGTGAGTACGGTCTAAGCATACCAGGCATGTCCGGGGATATTTGGGACAGCGCCTGGAAATACGCCGACTCCTTGTGGGAACCGGAGCCCCTGCTGAGGTTGGAGTACAAGGAGATACAAGGGTCCGCGGTTGAAGAGGTGAAGCCTGTTTCTCTTCTGCAGACAGTTTCCACCGGCATGCTGCTCGTGTTCATTCTTCTTCTGGCCATGTTCAACAGCAGCTGGCTGATTGAGGAAAAAAGCAACAGTACGCTAAAACGTTTGATTATGGTCCCGGGGCTTTTGGGCAAATCTTTTGGGGCCAACTTTGTGGCGGTTTTTTTGGCCGCTTGTGGGCAGACGGCTCTGTTCGAGATCTGTACACGGCTGCTGTTTGGCCCTGCTCCGGAACCCTTCGGTCCCAAATACCTTGTAATCTCCGCTTATGTTTTTGGGGCTGCATCATTCGGGATGCTGCTCTCGGCGTGGGCCAGGAGCCTGGCGCAGCTCCAGGCTGCAGCAGCGCCTCTTGTGCTGTTCACCAGCTTTATCGGCGGCTGCTTCTGGGGTTTTCTCGATCCACCGCCCCTGCTCCGCCTGCTGTCCCTGTTCACGCCCCAAGGCTGGGCCCTGCACAGTCTGTTGGGTATTCTGGCGGGCACAAGCTCCCTGCGTGAAGAGATGGCTACAGCCGCGGTGCTGGTCTCAACCGGAATCATCAGCCTGGCGGTAGCTTATCTTGGGGTAGGAAGGAGCGTCAGAGCCCTTTAGGACACTGACTTTCACCCCCCAAGCCTGGGGTTGTGCAGTTGATGAGGACGAGGTGTCAAGGGGACGGTTCCCCTGACACACGGACCCCAACTGGAGATGCTGATTTCAAGGTGTCAGGGGGATCAAGGTGTCAGGGGGACAGGTCCCTTTAAGGTGTCAGGGGGACAGGTCCCTTGACACTTCGTAACGGTGGGAAAGATTAGTGTCAAGGGAACCGTCCCCCTGACACAGTAACGGTGGGAAAGATTCGTGTCAAGGGAACCGTCCCCCTGACACCCCTGACACAAGAACCGTCCCCGTGTCCTAGTGGCAGGAATAGCCGGATGAGTGTCAAAATATTATGCATAGTCTGCGGCTGGGGGTGGGGTTTTGGACAAGGAGGATAAGGAAAACTGGCTCAACAGCCTTGACCTGACACTGCGATGGCTGGCACTCAGCTTTTTTCTCTACGCCGTTACCGTTTTTTCAGTCGGAATCGTTTCTGCGATTCTGTCCAATGCGCCCAAAGACGTGCAGGCAGACTCCCGGGAATCCGATACAGATTTCAATTTTGTGTATTATTACCATGAGTAAAAGTTACTGTTGCCAAGCGAATTAGTCTGGATTATAATACATTTACCAGCACAAACTAACAGCCAAATTCCCTTACGGAAGCGGAGGAACCATTAATTGGGGTGAATCCTGTTTGCAGGATGGGCGTCTCCAAAGCCCTAACCCGTCAGCTAACTTCGCAGGCTGAAGATTGGGGGTCAGCAGATCTTCCGGTCTGCTTTTTGCTGTGTGAGGTGTTTTGGCAGACTGGCAGCAGGGTCCTTCGGATTGGGTTGCCGGTAGGCTGATTTGCTTGACAGCTATGCAATGATTCCTGGTGCTGGCATCCGGGGGTGGGAGTTTGGGAAAAGGAAACAGCGGGAAGCTGGAAGCAGAAATAAGTGAAGCTTTCATCCAGTTTCAGCGGCAGGTGCTGGGCAGGGGCCCCGAAGCCACCAGGACCTTCGTAACCCGCGATATGGTGATAGTGCGCCAGAAAAAGTCCATGACCTGTGAAGAACAGCATTTGGTCAGGACGGAAAAGGGCAGGCGCCTTGTCAAGGAAATGCGCGTAACCTTGAGGGAAATCTTTAAGGAACAGATGGAAGAGATTATCACGCGCCTGACAGGCTGTCAGGTCCTTTCCAGCCACGGCGATATCAGTACCAGGACGGGAGAACGGATTGACATTTTCATCCTGGACAAGAATCTGGAGGAAGAACTCCGGGCAGAATGACAACGGTTGACGCTAAACAGGGCTATTAAATGGCCGGGTTTACAGTGAACCAGTTCGTAAAAACGCAAGATGCGTAGCGAGCTGGTTTTTTCGTGCAGAAAAATAAACAATAAATTATGTGGTTTAGGGAAACATTACAAAAGATATGTAGCTTGAAGGAGTGAAAGTTTCAAATGGCTGCAGCCGGTAGCAAAATAATTTGGTTAAAGTTAAGAACGTTAATCTTCGGGCATCCGCTTTCAACGCAAAGCGCGGAAAGCCACAAGGTGGGTGTCTTTGGCGGTATTCCCGTCTTTGGTTCTGATGTAATTTCTTCTCAGGGTTATGCCCCGGATGCAATCCTGTATGTTTTAATTTTGGCAGGGACAGCTGGATATGCAGAGGCTATGAAGGTTTCAACTGCAATAATACTGTTATTGATGAGCATTTTACTTCTCTATCGCAGGACTATTCAGAAATATGCGCAAGGTGGAGGGTCCTACACCGTTGCCCAAGCCTATCTGGGAGAAAAAATGGGGTTGCTGGCCGGTGCTAGTCTGAGCGTAGACTATGTCTTAACCGTAGCGGTAAGCGTCAGTTCGGCTGTAGAAAATCTCACCGGAATTTTTCGCTGGCTGGAACCAACTCCCAACAAGGTGCTGGCAGATTGTATCGTGATTATCTTTATGACCGTGGTTAACTTGCGCGGACTTAAAGAGTCAGCCCGGTTATTTGCTCTGCCGGTTTATACCTATATAATTAGTATTTTCAGCCTGGTTGCTTTTGGCATGTTTAAGTATTTTGTCTATGGAATAACTCCTATGCCAAATACCCACGCAATAATTGCATCTAACACCGAGGCTGTTACCTTGTTTATCTTTCTGCGGGCAATGGCTGCAGGTACTACAGCCTTGACAGGGACCGAGGCTGTCAGTAATGGTGTATCGGCCTTTAAGGCTCCAGCTCAAAAAAGAGCTATAAACACACTGTTAGTGCTAGGGGTTATTGTAGCGGTTGGCCTCGCCGGAATGGTGTTTCTGGCCAGTAAATATCAGCTCATCCCCAGTGACGACAACACTATCATAAATCAGTTAGGCCTGCTGGTTTTTGGGAAATCCCTGATGTATTATATCTTAATGGCGGGAATCGCCATTATTTTGATGATTGCCGCAAATACACCCTTCGTAGGCTTACCAATCCTGTTGAGTTTAATGGCCCGGGACGGGTATGCTCCCCGCTATTTCAAAAACCTGGGTGACCGGTTGGTATATAGTGTGGGAATCTGGACCCTAAGCGTTATTGGTCTGATACTGATCATTGTTTTCCAGGGAGATACCCATAGAATGATACCTTTGTATGCTATTGGTGTGTTTATCAGCTTTTCGCTCACAGGATGCGGCTTGGCAAAACATTGTCTGGAGACCAAACCCAAAAATTATTATCGGGACTTGATAATTTTCGCCTTCGGCGGTCTGGTGTCATTTTTGGTATTCCTGATATTCTTAATTACCAAATTCACTGAAGGGGCATGGGTTGTAGCCATCATAATTCCCGCTCTTATGTTTTTCTTTCATTCTGTGTCACGAATTTACCAACGAGAGATCAACCTGGTGAAAGTTACTAAAGAGGATCTAGATGCATTTAATGAACACATTACCAGAATTGCCAATCGCCGCTCCGATATCGACCTGTCAGAATATCGTAGTAAGATTGTTGTTCCGGTGTTCGATCTAAACAAAATCGTCCTTCAAGCTCTCCAATACGGATATGAACTAACCCCGTTAGTGACGGCGGTTCATATAGCTTCGGATACCGAAAGGGCAGAAAAACTGCAACGCAAGTGGAAAGAAAACCATATTCAAATAAACCTTGAAATTGTGGATTCGCCGTATAGGGCCACAGTCCATGATTTATTACATTATCTTGATTCTATTGAGAAAGATCCAAGCAATGAAACAGTCACCTTGGTAATTCCAGAATTTGTGCCGCGTAAGATTTGGCAAAATTTCTTGCACAACCAAACCGGTCAGCTGATGAAATTATTACTCTTACTTAACAAAAGTGTTCTTGTGACGAGTGTTCCTTATCACCCACCCCAAGAATAACTTATAAAAACAAAAGCCTCCTGCCTATAGGAGGCTTTTGTTCCTGCCAAGTGTATTACCATCGCCGGATCAGCCAAGACCAGGCAGTGTATACCTTCACAGCGGGGAAAGCCTTTAGATTTGACAGCTCTTCCCGCGCAATCTGCACTGTCCTGTTGTATTTATGTCCTTTAATCAAGTGCGAACTCCGGGCGAAAGGGGCGGAACGCAAATGAGAACCTTGGGGTACCGGAGTCACAATCAGGAAACCTATACCGGGTCTGCCTTGGCATAACCTTTCCTGTTGAGGGAAATCAGGCCGGCGGCCAGGGCGATGGTCATCCCCGTCAGCATCACTGTGTGATAGGCGGTCATAAAGGCGGCGGTTTGCTGGAGAATGCTGGGGTTGGAGATTTTCGTAAGCATCACCGCCTGCCGGTTTTCAAACAGTGACACTGCCAAGGCAATCCCGGTCACCTGCCCCACATTCCGCACCAAAGCGTTGACCCCGCCAGCCAGGCCCAGCTTATGGGGCGGTACAGAACTCATGACGCTGCTGTTATTGGGCGAATTGAACATTCCTGTCCCAAAACCCATCAGCAGCGGGCCGGGAATAACTTGCCAGGCGCTGGAGGTGGCGGAAACCGTGGACAAGTAGAACAGGCCCGCCGCTGAAAAAAGAAGCCCACCGGTTGTCAGGGCCACATGGCCGATGCGGTCCGAGGCATAGCCGCTGACGGGCGCCACTACAGCCATAACCAGCGGGAAGGAGGTCATTATCAGGCCGACTTTGGTGGGGTCATAGTTGAGGATATGTTGAAGGTAAAAGGGCATCAGCATGGTGTTGCCGAAAATGGCCACAAACGAGAGCAAACCTGAAAGGTTGCCTGCCAGAAAAGGCCAGTTGCGAAAAAGGGACAGATCGATCATGGGATGTTTGACACGCAGCTCGGTTATAAAGAAGGACCCCAGCAGCACGATCCCTAGGATTAGGCCGGCGAGTACCGGCAGGCTGGTCCAACCCCAGTCCTGACCATTACTGATTGCCAGGAGCAGGCTGACCATGCCAAGGGTAAACAGGACAGCACCTGTGACATCGAAAGTTTCGGCTTTCCCACGGGGTTGGTCATCGGGCAGTATAACCCGGGCCGCCAGGTAGCCTATAATGCCGATAGGAAGATTGATGTAGAAAATGGATTGCCAGCCGGTCAACCCCACCAGTATTCCCCCGAGGGCCGGTCCGGTCAGGCTTCCCAGGGCTACCACAGTCCCGGTCAGGCCAAGGGCACGTCCCCGTTCCTGGGGAGGAAAGGCGGCGGTGACGAGGGCAAAGCTGTTGGACATCAGCATGGAGGCGCCAACGGCCTGGAGGACCCGCATCCCTACCAGGAACCAGATGTTGGGGGAGACGCCGCAGAGGGCAGACCCCAGGGTAAAAACGATAAAACCGGCAGAATAGACGCGCTTGCGGCCGAAAAGGTCGGCAGCTCGGCCAAAGGCAGGCAGCAAGCTGGAAATCGTCAGCAGGTAGGCTGTCACAACCCACTGCAGGGTTACCAGGTCGGTATTTAAGGTAGACTTCATGGTGGGCAGCGCCACATTGACGATACTGCTGTCCAGAGTAGCCATGAAGGTACTCACTGACACGTTGGCCAAAACGAACCAGCGGTAGCGGGGAGAGTTTTTTATTCCGTCAGGTGCCACATTGCTCGCAGTATTCTTACTCATAATCTTCTCTATTTCCCCCTGAAAACAAATATTGCTTTTTCTTATGTACCCAAAGGCCGGGCAAGAATTTACGGACCCCTTGGGTAAAAAATAGGAGCCAAAGTTTTTTCCTGTGGCGAAATCAGTCCAAATTACGCCATATCCTGTCCAACAGGCCTCTTAGCTGCTCCTGTTCCTGCAGGCTGAAGCCTTTGAGAGCTCTATCCAGGGATTTTTGGGCCACCGGTACCAGGATTTCCTTCAATTGCTCTCCGGCCGCAGTTAAGCATACTAAGGAACACCTCCGGTCTCCCGGCGCGGCACGACGCACCACGAGACCTTTTTGCTCCACTTTGTCGAGAATGCGCGTAGTAGTGGGCTGGTCTTTAAACAGCCTCTCGGACAGTTCACGCTGAGAGATGCCGTCATGCTCCCACAACCGGGTCAGCAAAGCCCACTGTTCCGTGGTTACGTCGTAGGCACTTAGCCCTTTAGCCAAGTCACTTTTCAGCTTGTGGCTTGTTCGGCTGATAATATGCCCAAGGGATTTGTCCAGGACAAAGTCCATAATTACCAGTCCTTAATTGTTGTAGCAATAGTTGTTACGACAAGTATATCGCATACTGCCGCCAGGAGTCAATAAATTAGAGATTGTTGTGACAAAAGTATTTGCTTATTATTACCCTGCTGCATCGTCAGTGAACTCGTTCAACTAAAGTTGAACATCGAGACTTCGGTGGGTGAGTCTACCCCCACCGAAGCAGGGTACGGGGTACCACTCCCACTTGTAGAAGTGGGAGTCTCACGATTGGATGAACCCTGTCCGGTTGAGAGGAGATTGCCAACCGGTTTGCTTCCAGCCTTGCCGGCGCCGCCAGGGGGAACAACTAAGCAAAAGACGGCAAGCGAGCAAGCAAAAGGCGGAAGGGACGGGGTGCAGCACCGCTAAACAAGCCATGGGGCTTTTGCTAAAGATGCTTGGAATAGGGTAAATTAAAGGTACCAGAAGCGGAATTTGGCGTGAACTATTGTTTGCATAATAGAACTGTTGTTTGGTAAAATATGGCTGGAAAGGAGTGGTAAGTTGATGCAGGAACTCAAACAGATGCTCCGGGTAGGTTTTGCAGAGATCCACCAGGAGTTGGCCGAGGTGAAGCAGGACATAGCCGGGCTGAAGCAGGACGTCGCCGGATTGAAGCAGGATGTCACCGGATTGAAGCAGGACGTCGCCGGATTGAAGCAGGATGTCGCCGGGTTGAAGCAGGACGTCGCTGAATTGAAACAGGATGTAGCCGAGTTAAAGGTGCGCTTGGACAGCGTAGAGCAAGACTTGAAGGATTTGCGCTACGAGGTCCGTATTATGCGCAAAGGATTCGAAGCGATATTGAAGGATCACGAGGGGCGGCTGCAGGACCTTGAAGGTACAGCCTAAGCCTGAATTAACTAAGTCCCCGTCGAGTAAACGGGGACTTTTTGCGCCCTGGATTTAGAGCCGGATGTGGTTTGCACAGAGCCGGTTCACGTTTGCGACGTTGAAACCAAGTGACCAAAAGGCTTAGCCGCATGCCCCTGGCTTTAGCCATGGGGTAAGGCATCGGAAATGCTTGTATCATATAGTTATTTTCCATATAATGGTATTATGGTAGGGTTCTCATCGAAGGTGTTGATGAACGGCTGAAGGAGTTGATCAAAGACATTGCCGTCAA
>JAJYNB010000141.1 GCA_021786555.1 Bacillota bacterium
TTGCTCTTGTGGATGCTCATGATCCGCACCACATTGTCATTCTCGCCCAGGATTTTGGCGCTGCCCATGTCCCCCCTGCTGCTCTTTAATTTGTCAACAAAGTTGATGAAATTGAACAGACCCTTATAGCTGGTTTCTTCAAACTGCCGTGCTCTCTCAAACAGGATCCGCAGGTTGGCCTGCCGCTGCTCTCCTGCCGGCATGGCGCCTACCGTCGCGTAGTAACCTGTTTCAGTATATAGCTGCCAGAGCAGCCGGTCGGTGGAAGTATAAAGTGACAGCTCCCTCCACCTTTTAAGGTCACGCAAAAATGCTTGGGCCTTGGCTACCGCCTGGCTCCGCCCCTCCTCCGCCAACACCTTTAAAGCATCAAAGAGTGACGCTTTGCGGTCCGCTAAGCGCAGTTCTGCCAGTTCATCAGTTGTAAAGCCAACAATAGGCGACCTGAGGGCCGCGAGCAGGGGAATATCCTGCAGCGGGTTGTCAATGATTTGCAGCAGGGATAATATCACCTGTACTTCAGAGGTCTTGAAAAAGCCTGTGCCTGTGTCCGCAAAAGCGGGGATTCCGTGCGCCACCAATTCCTGCATAAACACATCAGACCAGTTTCGCGTGGTCCGCAACAGGATTACCATATCCCGGTACTCCAGCTTGCGGTATTCCTTGCTCCCTTTGTCAAATACGCAGAAGCTTCTCCCCTGCTCATCGGGCTGCATCAGCTCCCGAATGCGTTTTGAGGCCAGCCGCGCTTCACACTGAATGTTATCCAGGATTTCCTCGTTATCCGCCCCTTCCGGTTCGGCTTCCTGTTCTTCCGCGCTCGATTCCTCCCCGGAATTCACCTCATCCCTGAGGCCGGTTTGGATCAGGTGAAGCTCCGCTTCCCCGCCTACCAGCGCCGTTTCATCCTCATTCCCGGCAAAAACCGCTCCCGGGTTTAGGGCTTCAAGCTCGGAATAATCCAGTTCCCCCACCTGGACGGACATGATCTGCTGGAAAATGAAATTAACCCCATCCACAACCTGTTTACGGCTTCTGAAGTTCTTGAACAGGAGTATTTTCCGAAAGGGATTTCCCGGCTCGTTGGCATAGCTGTTGTACTTATCCAGGAACAGTTCGGGCCTTGCCTGCCGGAACCTGTAAATGCTCTGCTTAACGTCTCCTACCATGAACACATTGGGCTTTTCACTGTCTGCCCTGGAAATCATGTTGATCAAGATTTCCTGTACCAGATTGCTGTCCTGGTACTCGTCCACCAGAATCTCCGCAAAACGCTCCCTGTAACCTTGCGCCGCCTTGGAGGGCGCAAGATTTCCCTGCTCATCCCGCTCGGACAGGATTTCCAGACAGAAGTGCTCCAGGTCATTAAAATCGACCAGGGATTTCTTGCTTTTCCTGGCAGCGTAGCTGGCGCTAAAATCAGACACCAGCCGGACCAGGCATTTCAGCATCGGGTACATTGCTCTCAGGTCAGTGAGGATTGCCGCGGAATCGCTGGGGAACAGTTTTTCTTTTATTTTCTTGATCCGGGCTTTAACATCATCCCGGATTTTCTTTACGTATTCCTGCTTACTCTTGTCGGCATCCTTGCCCGCAGCAGGCAGGCGGTTAAAGTCAATTCTCTGCAGAGTTTGAAAAACCGCGTCCCAGTTTGCACCGTTTTCAGCGGTGCAGACCTTCATTAGGGCCCCCAGGTTGGACAAGTCCTCAAGGAATACGGCCTGGTATTTTTCCAGTCCCGCTGTGGGCCCAAGGACCTCTAAGGCCCGGCTCAGCATTTCTCTTAAGCCCGCAAGTTCCAGGCTGACTGACTGTATTAGCACTTTTCCCCAGGCAGTGCCGGCAAAATCCAGCCCTGCCGGAGGGTTAAAGCTTTCGGTCATCTCCTCAAACCATTTGTCCGGCCAGGGAGTGCTCTGCACAAAGCCATACAGGTTTAATACCATATCCTGCAGGGCCTGGTCATCGCGGTTGCCGCCGTACCACTCCAAGAGTTCAAGGAAATCCTCGCTGCCACCTTCTTGTTCATACTGCGCTTCGAACAGCTCATTTAAAACTTCGAGCTTCATCAAGGCGGCTTCGGTTTCATCGGCAATCCGGAAACCCGGGTCGATGTTGATACTCTGAAAATTGCTGCGGATTACCTCTAAACAGAAGGAGTGGATGGTTGTGATGCTTGCTTTATTCAGCAAGGTCAGCTGCCGTTGAATATTCTTGGAATCAGGATTTCTCTCCAAAACTGATGAGATTGCTTCCCCGATTCTCTCCCTCATTTCAGTCGCGGCAGCATTGGTAAAGGTCACGACCAGCAGTTTGTCTATGTCCAGGGGATGCTCGGAGTCTGTTATCTTGCGGATGATTCTTTCCACCAGCACTGCGGTCTTGCCGGCGCCTGCGGCTGCAGCCACCAGCAGGTTGCAGTCCTTTTCCGTGATGGCATCCCATTGTTCATCTGTCCAATTGGTGTTTTCTCTCATCCCACTGTCCACCCTCATAATCTCAAACATTTCGCTGCCCGTCAGGATCCTGCCTTATCGTCTTCTGCCACCAGGCCCCAAACTTCTTCGTCCTCCCGGTCGTATAGGGACTTGAAACTGTTCTCTGCCCTGGCGGTGTCAAACTGGCACACTGCCGAGAAACCGCAGTATTTGCAGGAGGTCGTTCCTTGCTTCTTGTACGGTTTGATGGCTGCATTTCCTTTCATGATCTCCCCGCACAAGCCCTTTAGGAGCTTCCTAACATATTTCCGCAGCATTTTGAGCTGTTCCAGCGAGGCCGCTGAGGATTTGCCCAAAACATCGCCCTTATTGATTCTGGCCGGGATAATCAGCGAAGCCCCTTCGATGCTGTTGTCCATTTCCTTAATCAGCTTCACATCGGCCAGCAGCAATCCCTTCATTTTCAGCTGCTTCATGATTGCCTGTTCGATTTCTGCCTCGCTCAATTTACCGTTCCCTTTAACGATCGGGTCATCAATCCGGAAGTACAGCACGCCCCCGGGAAGAACAGGGGGGGTTATCTCCATCCCGCTGTTTTCCCAGATAGCGTCCAGATAGGTAATTAACTGCACCTGTAGCCCGTAATACACATCCGACAGCTTGAAATCCTTGCTGCCCGATTTATAGTCAATGATCCGCAGGTAAGTGCCCTCTTCCGTCTTCAAGGCATCTACCCGGTCGATCCTGCCGGTTAAGAGTATCTTTTCCCCTGATTCCAGCTCGATCTTGATGGGGGGGAATTTGCCTTGCTCACCAAAGTCTACTTCGTAGCCGATGGGATCAAAGCTGCTGCGCCTGATATGCTCGGCGATAAGCCAGACCGCTCGGGAAATTACCCTCTTTAGCCGCAAAGTAAGCGCAGTGTATCTTTTTGAGCCCGATAGTCCTGCGCCCTGCATCTTCTTCAGCATTTCATCGACGATTTCCGACACCTTGCCAATACACCAGTCCCGCTCAAATTCCCGCCAGGAAAGGTTTTGTTCCACCAGCTGCCCGGAGAATCTTTCAATCACGGCATGCATAAATGTTCCCACGTCGGGCGGACTCAAACGGTAGATTTTCCGTTCCCTGGCGCCCAACCCGTACTGCACATAATAGGCAAAGGGACAAGCCGTAAACTTCTCCAGCCTGGAGACGCTGGAATAAGCAGGGTCCCCATAAAGGGAGGATATTTTGTCCCTGCTCACCGGCTGGGCAATATTTTTGTAGCGGAAAGCAGAGCGCACCGACTCACATCTTGGCCCCCAGTCCTCCTGGCTGGCAAACCAGCGGTATACTCCCTGCCACAAGGGCCGTATATCCTTGCCATCAGCTTTTTGGCGCAGGGCAGACACCAGGTGTTTAAAGCTTGGGGCCTTGCCGGTTACGAAATCGCTTTCAGCCTGACCCGATGCGGGCTTTAACACATTGCTGCCTTCGCTGATTGAGGGATAGAGCTTGCGCAGCCTGGAGATGATCATGGACGGCCGCATGGTCCGTCCTTCCTGGTCCGCTATAGGCCAGCTTAACCTTAGGTAGCTGCCTGCGGTCGCCAATGCTCGGTAGACAAGGTATTGTTCGTCAAAGGCCTTTGTCCTGGTATCACTGGCCAGCTCAACACCGGCCTGATTAAGAGCCGCCCTGTCCAGGTCGGAAAGGATGCCTTCTTCCGCTGCTGCAGCTGGGAATATACCGTCATTAACGCCAAGGATATATAAGGCTTTGACCTCATGGCTTTTGGAACGCTCCACACTTCCCACCAGCACCTGGTCAAGCGCGGCAGGAATCAGGCCTACCTTGTATTCTCCCAGGCCTATCTCCAGGATATTGGCGAACCTTTCCAGGCCAAAGGTTTCTTCCCCCATAACCTCGACGGTCTGGTCAAAGACTTCCATGACAATATTCCAGACTTGGGAGTATTCACTGGCTAGACTCAGCTGACCATCTTTTCTAAACCGGTCAATGCTTGCTTCAATTCTTTCGGGCACTCCCATGCTGCACAGGAAATCATACAGAGCTCCGCAGATTTCCGAGGCCTTTTTTCTGCCCTTGGTTTTCTGGCGAAATTCCAGCAGGGGTCCGGAAACCTCATATCTGACCTCATTGATTTCCTCGAGGGCTGGGTCAGGCTCCCCGGACTCGTCCGGGATCAGACCGGGGCTCATATCCCAAGCCTGTTCGTTGGTCCAGCGAACCCCCCGGATGCCGCAGGCCAGGACGTAATTTTCCAGCCTGTCGATACTCTCCCGCTCAACCCCGGTCAGACCGGTTTTCAGGTAGCGGAATACTGCCTCATAGGACCAGTTCTCGCTGAATATATCCAGCATGGACAGAATCAGCCGTACCAGGGGGTGATTGGTGATCTCTATTTTCCTGTCAATAAAGCAGGTGATCTCGTACTCGGCGAAAATCACTTCAATCAGCCGCTCATAGCCCGCCAGGTTTCTGACCACAACAGCGATGTCGCGATAGCGCAATCCCCGGTCCCTGCACAAGCGAACAATATCCCGGGCAGCCGCTTCAATTTCTGAGAAGACGTTGACTGAGCAAAACAGTGAAATGTCCTGGGTCTGGTCTTCGTAACTTTTGTAGGGATAGGCGTTGAAGTTGCGCTCCAGGTAAGCAAGCTCAGGGCTGGCTTTGAACCGGAACAAGGGCTCTTTGGCTAAAACAACCGCCGGTTCTACCTCAACCCCTAATTCATTGGCGATTGCTCTAAGTTTCCTGTAGGCCCCCTTCACGGCAGAAAATACATCGGTCCCTTCAGAGAGTCCCGCTCCGTCCAGGCGGTCGGCGCACAAGCTGACAGTGACCCGTTTTGCCTGCTGCAGCAGCTTGGCGATCACTTTATATTCCTGGGGGGTGAAACTGGCAAAACTGTCAATCCAGATTTCCGCCCCGGTATACAGGTTGGCAGAACTGAGCTTTTCCGCAGCTAATGTCAGATCATCATCCGAATCCCTGTAGCGTGCGGCAATTGTTTCTTCAAAGGCGGCATAGATGGAATTTAGCTCAATGAGCTTATCCTTTAAAGGGTGCTTTTCCTCGAAGCCTTTGGCGGCATTCTCCAGGTCTTCCGGGCTTATATTGTAGCGCTTGAACTCGGTAATTAAGCTGGACAGGGTGTTGACAAAGCCCTGGCGGTCCGCGGATTTCGCGAACACTTTAAGGTTGTCCCGCATTTTATCAAGGATTCTGTAGATTATCATGCATTTGCCGGCGGCATGGATGTGGGGATAAGTGATTCCCCCCGCCTCGTTGAAGATCCTGAAGGCCATGCGCCGGAAGCTTAAGACTTCGGTTTTGAGAATGCCGCCTGTCTCAAGCACGCTGATTAGGTCCCTTTCGGCTTGGAAGGAAAATTGCTCGGGGGCGAGCAGGACCAAGGGGTGTGTGGCCCCGCTGGCGATGCTTGATTTAATTTCGTCGAGGCAGCAGCGGGTTTTGCCGCTGCCCGCCCTGCCATATATGAACCTAAGACTCATATGTATTACTCCATATCGGTATTTGATCGGCATCAACGAAAGCTGCATTGTTTCTACCGCTATTATACACTGAATGAGCAGCAACTACCGCATTCTGGAATTAGCATTCTCCCCCTTATCTCCACCTACCGGCGATATCCCGTCCTTTCCTGCTTCTGTTTTATGATTTCGACAGACATCCCCTGGCACAAACGAAACCCGTCTCCCGGTCCGGTTGCAATCTCTGCGAGGCTTGGCCGCAGCGGGGGCAAACCGGGGTTTCTACCTCGCCGCTGAGCGGATTATATAAAACCGTAAGGTTTAAGCGCATGTCTTTGTGCTGCACATCCAGTTTGACGCGCAGACACGGCAGCTTGTAGACCACCACATGGTCCAGGCGGACATCCACCTCCACCCCGTGGCGCTCCAGGACATCCTTCTCCCGCCGCACCCGGTCAGCCTGGGTCGCCGCCATCTGCTTTTCCAGGCGGGCTCTCTTTTCCTTATCACTCACTGCCAGGAGTTTCTTGTGGAGTTCGGCTTCAAGGTCAGCGTAATAGCCGGCGATCTTGGCCAGTTCCCGCTGCTTGAGGCCCGCCGCCCGCGCCATCACTGCCTCCGCTCCGGCTAAAGCTTCTTTCTCAACCGCCCGGCAGGCTGCCTCATATAACTTCTCCAGAGGAAATTCCGGGGCCCGTGTCATTTCATGCTCCGCAGCTTCGGCCGGTATTGCCTTCTGCCACCAGCGGGTAAATTCCGGCTGCACCTGCCCGGTGCTGCCGTTTAAGACCACTTCCAGCATCTCCTCGCTCTTTTCATGGGAGCTGTATACCGTGCGGAAATAAAAGCCGTAGAAAGGGACTTCTTCCGCCCAGGACAAGCTGACTTTCGCTGGGCGGCAGCGCACCAATTCAATCTGACTAAGCTTCTGCTCAAAGTTCCGGGGCAAGGAGGGCAGAGTTCCTGAGCGGTAAAGCGCCGTAACCCGCCCGTAACCGCTTGCTGCCAGGCCAACCAGCTTGTCCAGCAGCTGGCTGCCGTGGGTTACAAACACACTGCCCGGGTTCTCATTGGCCACTTCATAATCAAAGGCCAAGAGCAATTGGTCATGCTCAAACTGAGCCGCCAGTTCGTCCGGCAGCAGTACGTCTAGAATGGCGTAACCGGTGGGCTCCGCCAGCGCCCCGGCCCGGCGCAAATATGCTGCAGTGAAATCCTGCACGTTAACAATCCCGTTATCACTCATGCCGTCCAATATCCCTCTTCCCACCGGTTTTCCCCTATTCCTCCGGGGTCAATTCAGCCAGCAAGCGGTCGTCCAATTCTTTTACGGCCAAATAATGCTCGCGGGCGCTCACCAGTCGGTCCCCCAGCTTCTCCATTTCGGCCTGCACACTCTCTTCATCAGGGGCGCCTGCCCAGATGTCCATAATCAGGTCCTCCAGGTCTTTCTTCTCTTTCAGATTGCCCAAAATCATATCCAGTTCCCCCACCACCAGTTGGAACATGTTGATTTTGGCATCCAGGAGTTCAAGGATATGGGCCTCGATGGTGCCGCCGGCGGCAAAGTTATAAACCTGTACGTCCCCTTCCTGCCCCAGGCGGTGGATGCGGCCAATTCGCTGTTCGATGCGCATCGGGTTCCAGGGCAGGTCGAAATTTACCATCTGGCGGCAAAACTGCAGATTGCGGCCTTCGCTGCCGGTTTCCGTCGATACCAGGATGTCAACCTCTGCGGCAAATAACCGCACCTGTTCTTCTTTTTCCTGGCGGCGCAAGCCGCTGTGCAGTTCCGCCACCGCCAAGCCTGCCTGCCTCAGGGCAGCGGTCAGGGAACGCTGGGTTTCTGTAAACCCGGTGAAGATAATCACCTTGCCTGGGATTTGCGGCAGCAGCCTGAGGAATGCCTCGGTTTTGGCCCGCTCGGGCACAGCCTGGGCCTGGTCCGCCAAAATACGGCAAATACCGCGTAGAGTGTCCGGGTAGTCCAGGTCGGCTGCCATCTTGGCCAAAGTAGCCAATACCGCTTCAATACTGCTGCCCATCTCCCGCTGCAGAACTTTGAGCACAAACTGGCTCACACCGGCTTTGGGCTTGTCCCCGCTGCCGGTATAATAGCCGCGTACGAAAGTTGTCAAGCGGCGGTACAGGGCCATCTCGGCACCGGAAAGTTTAATTTCCACCACCTCCGCGCTGCGCCTCCCGGCGATTGCCCCGGTTTCGCTGCGGCGGTTGCGCACCATCACTTCGCGCACCAATTGCTTGAGCTGGGTTGTATTCCTGGGCTTAAGCGGGTCTCCGCGCGAAATATATTTGCGTTTGAACGCTGCGGCGGTCTCCAGTTGACCTGGCAGCAGTAAAGTGATCAGGTTGAACAGCTCTTCCAGATCGTTTTCCACCGGGGTAGCGGTAAGCAGCAGGATGTACTTCTTTTTCAGGGCGCTCACTAGCTGATACCCCTGGGAGCGGGAGTTTTTCAGGTGATGGGCCTCATCCACAATCACCAGGTCGTAGGCTGCGCCCAGTACTTGCTCCCGTTTGCTGTCCCGCTTGGCAGTATCAATGGAGGCAATTATTCGGGGGAACTCCTGCCAGGGATTGGGGTGAGCCTTAAAGACCGGGCTGTCATAGACAATAAAATCCAGGTTGAATTTGGACTGCATCTCCTCCCGCCACTGCTCGACCAAAGAAGGCGGAGCCAGCACCAACACCCGGCGCACCAAGCCGCGCAAAATATATTCCAGCGCAATCAGACCGGCTTCCACTGTCTTTCCCATCCCCACCTCATCACACAGCAAAGCCCGCCCGCGCAGGTTGGTGAGGACGTGCCGCACCGTGCGCTGCTGATAGTCGAGCGGTTGGACTTGGCGGACTGCCGGCAGGGAGAGGAGGGTGTCAAACCCGGGACTGAGGGAGAGGTGAATGGCCTGCCGGCGCAGATACAGATCAGCTGCCGGGGAAGACCCGGCCTGATTTATCTCCGCCAGAATCCTGGCATCTTCCTCCGGGAAAAAGTTTACCTTTACCGGCGATGCCAGGTCTTGCCGGCCCTTTTCCGGGAAGCCCGGACCTAAGGGGCGCTCGGAGGACGGCTTTTCCAAGCCGGTGTGGCGGCCTTTCAGGTTTGCCGATGTTCCGGTTTGCTTACTCTGCGCAACCGGGACCTTGCCGGGAACCAAACTCTTCGGATCAGTACCGGTTCCTTTAGCCTTCGGAGCCACAGCAGATTTTTTCGCGCTCGGCGCCGCGACCTTTGGCGCACCAGCCCTGTAGCAGGCAGCAATCGTCGATGGTTGGCGAACTCCTGAGTTTCCTGCAGCTCCGCCTTTTGCCGGGCCAGTTGCTGCTGGGCCTGATTTCAGGGGATTTCCCTGAATCTTTTTAGACGTATCAGGTTTCATCCTTGGCGATGGCGGCGCTGCCTTTTCTTGCAGCCTGACTCCTGCCTGGCCGGACAGCTTCCGCTCTGCCCTGCTCACGACAAACAAAGTTTCTTTCACGTATTCAATGCACAGCGTCTTGGCCCTGAAGCGGGACAAAAAGCTAAACAGTTTGGGGTTGTATAGGAATTTGCGCTTGGCATCGACCATGGCCATGAGCGAGTACTTCGAGCCATCTGATAAGACGACGACCTGGCGGGCAAATGGTCCGAAAAGTTCAGCTAAAGCCCCCTCCAGGCTAAGCATGTTCGATACCCTTAAATCCGGTGGCAGCTCAAACTCAACTATATTGCGAGGTTCCGGCATCAGGCTGTCCAACCTTCCATGTAGTGTTGAGGGCGCTTGTTTCCAGTGGAATTTCGCCATTTTTCGTTTTCAAAGTCAAAGTCGTCGGTCAATTGTCACCGGCGGTTTTTGTCGTCCGCTACTCTATGAAAAAGTCCTCTCCCACCGCAGGGCCGGAATTAACATTTTTCCCGTCTTGACCTCGAGCAGGCCCATGGGGGTTAGGCGCAAACCAGGTAAAAAGTCGCATACCAAAAAAAGCAAACTGTAAAGAATATCATTATATGGATAACCATCGTTTTGTACTTCTGTCTCCAGGCATTTGACCGCCTCGGCTGCTTGCGAAAAAGAGAGTTTACTCATCATGCCACCAATCTCAAGGGGCAGTTCAAAAACAGGCCTGCCATCCCGCAATAAAGTTATCCCTCCTCCCATTCTGACCACCCGCGCAGCCGCCATAGCCATAGCCGAGCGATTTTCCCCCACCACCAGTAAGTGGCTAGAAGTATTAAATGTTGAAGCCAGCGCCTCTACCCTGCCCAGGCCCCTCACAAATCCCAGTGAACGCCATTGTCCGCCGCGGTCCAACAGTGCGCAGTAAAGGAGGTCAGGATCTCTTTCCAGCAATCCGTTCCGGGGACGAAGGGTGCGCCTTATCTCTTTGGTAATAACACAGCTTACAAGATCTATTACCGGAAAGTCTACTGGGCCTTCCGCCGGAGTCCCATAAAGGTCTGGTATCAATACTTCCTCTTCTGTCAATCCCAGTGGTTGCAATTCAAATTCCGGCCAAGGGGGTACCGGTAATTTTTCCGCTAGGTGCCCACCTTCAGCCACCACCCGTCCTCCTGCCAAAACCAGATCGGGCCGGAAGTTTTCAAGATCAGGCAGTAATAAGATGTCAGCCCGGCGTCCCGGAGCCAGGCCGCCTTTTTCCTTGTCCAGGCCCAAATAGGTGGCAGGATTAAGGGTTACCATCTGCAAGGCCCGCACCGGATCCATTCCAGCCTGGACCGCCAGACGCAGCATACCATCTAAAAAGCCAAAATCTTCTATAAAATTTGGGGAAGGTCCATCAGTGGTCATAATCAACCTGCTGCTGTCCAAGCCCATCCCGGTGACGGCGCGTACGAGTTCAGGCAGATCCTGCCGGAGGGAACTGTGGCGAAGCATAACCCATAGCCCTAAACGCAGGCGCCAGGCCACTTCCTCAGCAGTAATGGCTTCGTGGCACGAATCTACAATGGGAGCCAGAGTGTTTAAACGCTCGTAGGAACATCCGGCCGTATGGCCATCTATACGCAACCCCCTATTACGCGCATCTGCCACCAGTTCCAACAGGGCATTATCTCCCCCTGCTAACGCCGGCCAGCGCGTGATCTCACCTACGGCAAGCACCCGGGGTTGGGAAAAAAGCCGCTGAAGCGCTGCAGTTGTGAAAAGGTCAGACTCCTCAGTGAAGGGTGTTTGAGGCATGACTCGGACAGTCCAAAAAAAATCCACCGGGAGATTTGCCGTCCATTCGATCAGTTTTGCTACGCCCTTTTCACCACCCTGCAAAAAGAAAAACAGATCGTCGCATACCAAAGTAGTTGTTCCCATTGGCAATACCCCGGCTGCCAGGCTGACCGGGTTGTAGATCACCCAGGGGTGGGCGTGGCATTCCAGGTAGGCAGGACTGAGGTAATAACCATTAGCTTTTATCAGGCGGGTATCAGATCCTATCATAGAACGGCTGCTGCCAATATAGGCAATTCGCCCTCCGTAAGCAGCGATGTTGGCAGGGTAGATTTCCCCGCTATACACATTAATCAAGTTTCCGCCTTCAATATAAAGATCAGCCTCCCGTTGACCCTGGGAAACTTCAACCAAGCATTTAAGTTCAGCTGCTGACAGTGTCAACCAATTCACTCCTTATTGAATTAGGTTATCTGTTGATATCATACATGACTTCCTGGCTGGAATAGCCGCAATAAACCTCCGCAAAATAGTTAACCCCTGTTGCCGCTACCGGCATGCGGTCAGTCGGCTCCAGCGCGATTGTGGCCTGGTAGCGGCCCAATTTCGCTTCAAACATTTCCTTAATTGTCTCCGCCATTGTCAATCCTCCAGTGTAAGGTTCAATTTCATAGCATCCCAGACTCTCGATTGTTGTTATGTAGCATCAGGCTCATTCTGCTTGCTGCGTCGTCTCAGGCGCTTGAATCTGGGCACCCGTTTTTCGATAAAAGCATTAACCCCTTCCCCAAAATCACCTTTATCCACCCAATAGGGTTCAACGTTGGTCCGCCAGGGTACGTCGCGCTGCGGTAAGCAGAGGGACACCGCTTCTTTGGCAGTCCTCACCGAAGCCTGGGAATTGTAGGCGATGGTTTTGGCTAAGCGGAGAGCGAAATTCTCTACTTTTCCCAGAGAGGTAACATAGTTTACCATCCCGATACCCTGGGCCTCCTGTGCCGACAAATGTCTGCCGGTAAGCAGGAGGTCTTTTGCCCTGCTTGGGCCGATTAAGTCAACCAACCGCCTGGCAAAAGGGATGCCGATAGTAATGCCTAAGCGTGCAATTGGCATTCCGAGGCGGACATTTTCCGCCGCCACCCGCAGGTCGCAAGCCAGGGCCAGCTCCAGCCCCGCACCCATGGCCGCGCCTTTAAGGCAGGCAATGGTGGGAATGGGCAGGCGTTCGATTGAGGAGATGGCCTGCTCCATCAAAGCAAACGTTTCATCCACTTCTTCGATAGGCATTTGCGAAAACTCCTTTAGATCGGACCCAGCGGTAAAGTATTCAAAGGCGCCGCGCAAAATTACGACTTTGGTTATCGGATTCTCAGCTATCCGCCTACTAATATTCTCAAGTTCCAGCCACATCTTGCTGGTCATGGCGTTGTGGGCTGCCGGCCTCCGGATGGTCACCACGGCAATGCTGGAAAAGTCCTTCAGCTGAATCCTGCCTTCCTGGTTTTGCTTCTTGGAATCGAATTCATTCAAGTTCTTCAACCTCCTCACTGCACCTGGGCTTATTAGCTGAATATCTAGTGATAAATACTTCCTCCGGACACTCATATTCTGCAAGCCTATCCTTACAAAATTGAACAAGTTCCCTGGCGTAAATCCCTTGTATGCCTTTACGCAAACTACGGCAGTAACTGGTATAGCAAATCCTAACCAGTATCAATATATCACTTAAAGGTCCAATAACCAAGACAGACAAACTAATACTCCCTAAATGTAACTTGGCAAAGCGAGCCAAGCATTTTTTGCTTACTCGCCTGCGCCGGCTCCTCCAAACGTGTGTCCCTTCTGGAAATTCACTTAGCCGATAAAATTTTAAACCCCAGGACGGGTTTACTGGAGTATAATGATAGGTATAATATATATTGCCTACTGGAGGAACAGATGCCGATAAAAATACCAGACAATCTCCCCGCAATGGATATCTTAAGCAGCGAAAATATTTTCGTCATGTCTTCTACCCGGGCTTTTCACCAGGACATACGTCCTTTAAAAATTGTAATTCTGAACTTGATGCCTCTGAAGGAAACCACAGAAACACAGATTCTGCGCCTGCTGGGCAACTCGCCTTTACAAGTGGATATCGTCCTGCTGCATACGCAAACCCATTCCTCCAAACACACTTCCCAGCACCACCTGGATGAATTCTACAGAAGCTTTGACGATATCCGGGGACAGAAATTCGACGGAATGATTATCACCGGCGCCCCGATTGAACATCTGGAGTTCGAGGAAGTATCCTATTGGCGGGAACTACAGGAAATAATGGATTGGACCCTTACCAATGTCACTTCCACATTTCACATCTGCTGGGCAGCTCAGGCCGGTTTGTACCATCATTTTGGGGTCCCGAAGCACCCCCTAAACCAGAAAATGTTTGGGGTTTTCAAACACACGGTTAAAAAGCAAAGTGTGCCGAGCTTCAAGCTGCTGCGGGGTTTCGATGACGAGTTTTATGTGCCCCACTCGCGCTATACGGAGATCCGCAGGGAGGATATCGAGCGGGTACCGGAATTAGAGATTATTTCAGAGTCGGAAGGAGAT
>JAJYNB010000369.1 GCA_021786555.1 Bacillota bacterium
ATCTGCCAGCCTCGATGCCCTCGCCAGCCTCGATGCCCTCGCCAGCCTCGATGCCCCAGCCAGCCTCGATGCCCCAGCCAGCCTTGATGCCCTCGCCAGCTTTGATGCCCCCGCCAGCCAATAACCAATTAGCAACTTTGATGAGTCCTTTGACAACAATCTTCCCGGCGAAAAAGAAGCTCGCTTCGGCGCTTATCTCTTCCAACTCAAGCACCGCATTAGTCGGCCCAACGTGACCCATAAGCCATTGCGCCCAATCCGCGCGGTTCTCTTTTGCCAGCTTGTTCAGCACGGCCTGATATTCTCCGCCCTCCGGAAAGTATTCACAGAACCAGCGATAGCCGTCCGTACATGCGCCTTTTTCTTTTAGTAACTCTTTAGTAATCTGCATATTTATCGTCCTCCCGTCATACAATAAATTGGGATAGTTTGTTTATCTGTGGCGTTAGGGTTTTGAGAGAGGGGCGGTTAGGCCCCTGCTACATATACCGGCTTCCCGGTCAGTCCCTGTATCTCTCGCTTAAACCGGTCTGCATCGCTATTTCCATCTGACAGGTGGATCAAATAAATCTCTTGCACCCTACTCAAATCATTAGCCTTTAAAAATTCTTTAACATTTGCCAGACCAAAATGTGACTTTATAATCCGGTTCTTTAGGTCTACTGGCACTATTCCGGCCTCTACATTGGCCTTCAGAATATCCTCTGAGTAGTTGCACTCGATAAGGATATAATTTAGGCCATTAAAGCAGTATCTGAGATAAAATGTGTCAGTGGCGAATAGTAACTTATCTTTTCCATTACCTAGCAGATACCCAACGGGTTCAGCGCAGTCATGCTCCGTCTTGAATGGCAGTACGGCCCATGTGCCAATAGCAAATTGATTGCCTGCTTTTATTTGCCGTATCCGGTGTCCGCTTGCCCCTGTAGCCTTGACGGTTCCTTCGGTCATATAAACATCTATCCCGGCCTTGGCGACTTCGTTTACTGCCTTGCTGTGGTCTTTGTGTTCGTGGGTAACCAAGCAACCTTGTATGTCAACTTGAAACCCCAACCCCCGCTGAATATTTTTCCAATAAATACCTGCCTCGAGCAGTAAAGGCGTTTGTCCATCCGTAATGTGATAGCAGTTACCTTTACTGCCAGAAGCAAGAACATTAATCTGGATCAAAAACCGCACTCCTGTTGGATGTTTTGTTGAGGCTGTTCGGGTGGGGCGGGGGGAGGAGTAGAACCTTCCGGCGATTCTTCAACCACACTATAAGAAATGTCTATGGGCTCCTTATTAGCGTTTTCCGCAACCTCCTGGGCAACATCATCTTCAGCAATAATTTCGGAAGTTCGGTTATAAATTTCCTTAAACAGGTTACTATCGCTGCTCGAATTAATAATGGGTTTACATGCTCGGTTGATTACTGTTTTCTTGGCCATTTCAGCAGTAAATTTATCGTGAGTAGATCCGGCCTTGAGTTGCCCCTTCTCGTCTATTGGCCTCATTTTCGACTGCTGCCAGGCTTGCTTAATTTCCTCGAAGGTCATTATAGTAGTCTTTGTCTCGCCGTCCTGGTAGACAATAATGCAATAAGCGGCCTTGATTTTTTTACCGTTGATGTTTTCCAGGGATTGCTCGTGTTCTGTGATTTCCTTCTTGCCCCGGTTAAGTCGGTACTTGAACACATCGCCCTCGTAAACCACTTCAGCAATTATTTCAGCAATATTTTCATCCACTTCCTGAGCTACCGCCATGGTGCCGAAATATGAGCGTTGAAACACCAGATTCTTTCCGTAGGCAATGAAGTAGCCTTGCTTTTTAGCCGGGTTAAGCCCCTGGACCACCATATCCAATAGAGAGTTTGCTATACTATCCTTGGTGCAGACCTCCAGTACGGGCCTATTATCTTTGTCCACAGCACTCTGAAGGATTAGCCAGGCTGACTTCATGGCGTTCTCTGCGCTGTAGTTAGCGGGAAGGTGTAGCTGTCTGCTTTCCTGAAACTCTTTTATTTTCTGAGCCACTATATCCACGGTATCTTTTTTGACTAATGCTAAGTTAACCGACATCTACGCCACCTACCTTAAGATTTTTGATCTGCGCCGTAACTTGCTCTTTGGCTGTACTCCAAGCACTACCGAAAACTTCTCCCACTTGGTCGCCAGGTTCGACAACCGCAGTTACGCCTGCTTCCGCCGCAAAAGATTGATAGTTGCCTAGATTTTTTACAAACTTGATAGAAGCGTAAATTTCTTTGACTTGCATCTATGCCACCTCTGCTTTCTGTGTTTCTTCCAACTCAACTCTTAACTGCTTATCAGACTCAGATACAATCAGACTGACAACTTGAGCATTTACATCAATCAACCTGGTCACGGCCTCTCTGTTGTCAATGAAAATCGGCGCTACAAAGCCGTAGTGTTCGGATAAGGTATTGATTATGTCTAAACCGACATTGATCCGGGCCGCATTGTTCAGCCCACCGCTATACGGAACCCCATTGAATATAGTCTCACAACATTCAACCACTCCGCCATTTATCTGAATATCAAACAGTTTGAACCTGGCGTACTTAAACCGGCTGTTGATTTTCTCTTCCAGCATCCGCACTTTGGTTCGGATAAACTGCTCAGTCAGGTAAAGCTCGCCTTCCAGCTTGGAGTATTCAGCAGCCAACAGTTTCTCCTGGGCTTTTAGTTCCTCGATGCGCTTCTGTCCTTCTTCGTGCCGCTTAATACTGGCCAAGGAACCTTCTAGAGCAGTAATAGTGTTTTCGACTTCCGCTACACCCTGCCGAACCTCGTCAATGGTTCCGCTTTTACCTTCTTGCAGAACAGTAATAGCGGATTCCAGACTGGCCTTTTCCTGCAACTTCTGAGCATAGCCAGGGTATTTTTCCAGGGTGTTTTGGGCCCTAATGATTTCGATCTCTTGCCGCAACTTAGCGGCATCTTGTTCCACAGTTTCCACCTGCGCTTTTAGTTCCTTAATCTGCTCCTGGGCTTCGCTGTTCTGATTCTCAAGCTCAGTTGCTTCAGTCATAGCAGCTTTTCCGTCTGCGGAGATTTGAGCTAACTTCTCTGCCTTCTCCAGATTGTATGATGTCTCTGCCTTGGCTCTGGCTTCAGACAGCCGCTCCTCGGGCAAATTCTGGCCACAGGTTGGGCAAGCGGTATCTTGGTTAAACTCAAACTGCTTGGCGTTAACTTCGCCCCACTTTTCCCGAAGCTGAGATGCCTTGGTTTGTAGGTTGCCGATCTTGCCGGTTCGGGAAACAACCCCGCTATTAAGTTCCGCAATTGTCCTTTTTAACCGGTAGTCAATTGTCATTTCAAGCCCAGTCAGAGCACTACGCTTTTCCTTGGCCTGCGCCTCGATCTTGGTTTGATAATCGTTTTTCAAGGCCATCAGTTCAGCTTCTATGGTGGAAAGTTGAATTTTCTTCTGGGCAATTTCCCCGCCAGATTCGAGTTGTAAAAGAGTTTCCTGCTTTGACTTTAACAATTCTTTAAACTTAGCAATATCCTCCGCCAGTCGGGGCGCATTAAGGCCGGTTATATCTGGTAGTCCCCGCATGACCTCATCAATCCGGGTCGGGATTTTCTCAAGCTCCTTATTTAACTCCGCGCGCCGGGCAGCTATTACTTTGCGGTGCTCCCCTAGCTTTCGATTCCCAAGGATCTCCGGCAGTTTGGCCAGGGACTGGTCGGCTGCAATTACGTCAGCGTCCGAAACATCACCGCAGATCTCAAGAAGCACCTGCCGTCTCTTTTGCCAGTGCAACTGTTCATTGAAATATGCCGGTGAAGTCAAGAGCTTAAATACCTCTTCGTCTGCAATTTCAGCAACCTTGGCAACGTACTCGTTCTTCTTAACCGGTACCCCATCAATAAAATAACTGGTTTCGTGGCCGGTGAACTCGCTTGTTGCGCTTCCGCGCTTCTTAGTCCATTTTTCAGCATAGACTTTGCGAAGACCAACTATCCTACCGTCGTGCTCGAGTACGGCCTCGACTTCATGCTCAAGGCCATGGAGCACGTTGCCGGCAGGATCCAGGGTTTTAATCTCGAAATCCTTTTTCCCCTGACTATCCTTGTCAAACAGCAGCCAGCAGAAGGCATCGAACAGGGTCGTTTTTCCGGTAGCGTTATCTCCGAACACGTTCGCGTTATGGCCGCCTGCGACCAGCTCGAAGGATTTTATGCCCTTAAAGTTTTTCAACTGAAGGCTTATTAGTTTCACTTTTCATGACCTCCTCGTTTTTTTTGTTAAACAGTTAATTAAACAATCTTTTCTGTAGATTTTTCCGCCAGCTCATCATAGAACAGGCCGAAAGTAATTCCACTGTCCCGGGTTTCCACGTGCACGCAGTTGCCGTAGACTCCGATTATTCCACCCGTAAACTCAGCCGCAATTTCCCCAACTCGCAGTGCACTTTCTTTTGAGATCACCTGGTCACTGGTGTGGGCCTTGATGTCGATCTGGAATTGTAGGCCCAGTTCCCGGTTTAATCGCTGCTGAAGGGCCTGGATATCTTCCTTAAGTGTGCTCATTTGGCCGCCCTCCTTCTCTCAACGTCCATTACCTGAGCCTGTGTCGGCACCAGGCACTTCGGTTCCGCGTATTCCACTTCCCATAACAGGCTTCCGCCATTTTGGTACACCGGCTTTAACTCAACGTGATTGAACCGCTCCCGGTAGCCCTGGGCCTTTAACTCGGCTTCCCACTTTTCCAGCGGGTAGGTGCGCAAGGCACCGGGGCGTTGTTTGTTCCAGGACATTTACAGCACCACCTTCCCACATTACAAATCTGCCGCATAACGCCTGAGTTCCCTTGCCCCTCGCCGGGCCTCGTCTAAATCCACCAGGGTGGATAACTTGAAACCATCCTCTCCTCGGTAGGTCCAGGCCAGATAAGGGAACCTTCCGCTGATACCATGCAGTCTGGCTAAAAGCACCGCACCCACTCCGGACAGACCCGGCATGATGACAGCATAGTCCCGGCCCTTGACCATCTCCTGGATAGCCTCGTGGGGCACCAGGTCAAGTAACTGCTCAGCCCCTTGGGCCTGGTCAATCATATCGACATTGACTCCAACCGCAATATTTAGCCAACCTTCCTGAGGGTGGCCGGAGAAATTCAGTCTAATCATTGCTTTGCAACTCCTTTCGTGTTAAAATAAAGTAACTGAATTTTTGCGAGAAATTCTTTCTACTGCCTCGGTGCCAGCCGGGGCATTTCTCTTTTTAACAGACTTTCCAGTGCCACTTGGGCCTGCCATGCTTCCAATCTCGCTTCCCTCCTTGGCTAGCCTTTCTAACACGCACCGCACAAAACACGTAGTGCATGCCTCGGTATTTCGTGCACCGCAATCATATGTGCATTGCTCAGTCAAACCTCACCCCTCCCTTCCGCCCGGACCTGCTTCCGGGAATTACTCCCTCTCCAATCTCTCCTCAAAATCCGGATATTTCGAGAGCACCTCAATCGCCCACTGCTTCAACTCTTCAGGTACAGGCAACTTCAACAGGTCTTTGTAACACCAATCCCGACTAACCAGGATCAGTCCGGCAATGCTCCGTTTCTGCCAATCATCCTCTGCCGACCGACGAAGAAATTCAGCGAGCAGGTCATGCGAATTAACGTTTATGTGCTCGAGGTTTTCCAGGTTGGCACCCCACAGGTTGGCACCCCTCAGGTTGGCACTCCACAGTTTGGCACCTCTCAGGTTGGCACCCCTCAGGTTGGGCGGCCAGATAGATTCCTTGCGGAAGTTGTTCCACTTCTGCATGTCTGATTTTAGCAGTTCGATTAGTTCCTCTTTGGTCATGTTCTGAATCTCGCTCATTCTCGTTCCTCCTTTCTACTCCGCCTTGGGAAGTTCTGCCTCTCCGCTGGCTTCCCTCAATCTTTCCGCATACACTTCCACCAAAGCCGAGAGGTCGGGTTCTTCTGACTCTGTATACTCTCGGCTTATTTCTCTGAACTTTCTGTCAGTGATGACACTGTATCACCTCATTTAACCGGCCATGGGTTCAGGATCAGGGGGCCTATTAAGCGAATCGCTTGCTTCCGAATCAAAAAAAATTTCCCTTATATCCACCCCTAAAACACGGGCAATTTGCAGGGCCTTTTCAGCAGTTAGTTTTGTCCTGCCCTTTTCTATTCCGTTATAACCTCCAGGAGTCATGCCAATACGTTGGGCAACATAACAGGCCTTGATTCCTTTTTTTTCCCTAATCCGCTTAATCCGCTGTCCATAGCTCATAACTTCACCTCGCTTTCAACTAAGCGTTTCGCTTAATTTTTATTATAATCAAGCATTTCGCTTAAGTCAATGGTTTTTTAAGCGATTTGCAAATAAATATTTATGATTCGTTTAATTGCGGGGAGGTTTCATCCTCTCCCCTTCCCGCTTCTTCGTCTTGGGTCCCTATATCATCTCCTCTATCCTCTTATTCATGGTTAAAATTCTGCTAAATCTTGGGGTGGACAAATTTTAACCGTGATATTCTTTTTTGGTAACGTGCATACATGTTTACGAACAGACTCACGAATTTCTGACAATAGATTTACCTTAAAGTCAAGGTCGTTAGAGTTATCTTCTCTCAAGATGCGCAATATTTTATTTTCTCTCTTTTTGGTAGTTGTAATGACAAGAACTTGCGGAAATTTTTCTGATAGTTTTACCCACCATGCTTCTTGGTGCTTACCTTTATTGATTTCTGTAAAAAGGTTATTATATTTGCGTACCTTATCAAATGAATTGGTATGCGTCCTGTCTAATTCAATAAAATAGAACTTAAAAGATCCAGTAACGGTGTTTTTTATTGCTACGAACGCATCTGCCCTCAAAATTGTATGGTCTTTTTCGTACTCGAAGCAATGTATCTTCTCCCATGGTTTTTTTAGAAGCTCAAAATAAGCACGCACCCAGTTAAGCATAAGGGTATGTTGCCACATCTTGCTTCTTGATTCAAGGCTGTAACAGTAGCCGTCATCACCTCTCCAGCGAAACACCTTGCCTTTTTCGTGTAGTTTGTACAATCTTTCTTGGCATTTTCGCAAACCGCTTTCTATGTCGTTGAAATGCATCATAGCAATTTGCTGAGTATCCATTACCCCCCATTCTTCCAAGGAACACAAAACATCATAATCCCTAGTTTTCCCTCTTATTCTGCGATTCATTTTATCGTCCTCCATTTTGCAATGTTTCTATAAATATTATAACATAAATGCAGTTTGTGGTCTATAAATAAAGGGTTGAGGATATGTTATTCGTTCGTTTTTAATTTAGAAATTTGTCTATTTTATCAATAAAAATATTTGCTTTTTCTAACACAGGTTTCACCAATTTATACAATACATAAATAACCGTAGATGTTCCTGCTAGCAACGCTAATTGTCCCACCAACTTATTTCCTACCGCAACACAAATAATATAAACAAATACAGTTAGGCAAATAATAGATAGAATAGTACCCATTAATTCAACCCCGCAATGCCGGCAACAGCTTGGATAGCTTTCCAGACTGTTTGAACAACCAGATATAAAGAAACAAACACTGTTACGATGTTGATATAATTGGCAACCTTGCCTTGCCTCGCCGATGATGCAATTGCAGATAATAGCCACCCAACAACCGCTATTAACATAAGCTGAACCAACACGGCGGCAGGGCCACCAACGCCAAAGGTGTTCAACGCTAATTCTTTCATTTCAACCCCTCCTTTTAACTATCTCGGCTGCAACCTTTTTGCCGTTTGCCCAAAGTCCCAATCTCGGTAACCGGCACTTTTTACCATCTCCTTTGCTTTCGCCAACGGCAGGAACATGGTCTGCACCTCTTTTAATTCAACGCCAAACTTAAATATGCCCCGGCCCTTGATTGGCGCTAACCAGGCCGCTCGGGAGCACTCCTCGCCCAACACCATCCGGGAGTTTGTTTCATCGGCTACCAGGTAACACAACCGGGCAGAGAACTGGCCCCGGGAGTCGCCGTCAATAACCTTGACGGACGGCCTTTGGGTTGCAGCCACCACGGATATGCCGGCCGCCCTTGAAAGTCTCAGAATCCGGTTTAATAACAGATGACTAACTTCATCCCTGAGTTCCGCCACCTCATCCACTACCAGGACGATGTACGGCATGTCATCGCCTTCGTAGTCTTGAACCTTAACCACTCCGGCCCGCTCCAGGATACCCACCCGCCGATCATGCTCCTGGTTCAGCGCCTTCAGTAAATCCAAGGCATCGTCCTCCGTCTTTGCCAGCAGGCAATGGCCGGCCAGGTAGCTAAACTCCAACCGCTTCAGATCAATGATGCAGATTCTCGCAAAGGGCAACAGGGACATAATCAGCACATGCAGAAAGTTGGACTTCCCAAACCCCGGGACACCGGCCACCAACAAATGGGGTGCGTCCGCGAGGTCAAATACTTCAGCTCCTTTCTGGGATACTCCGACCGGTACAGGTAGGTCCATTTTGGAGTACAGGGCCGGGTCCCAATTGTACTCCGCTTTGTGGGGCAAAGCATGGCACTGAATATCCATGTGCAGGTACCCGCCGTCCCAAGTCAGCACTATCCATGATTTTGTAGCATCGGCAAAGTAATCTTGCTTCCGACGGACCTGCTGGTGGCTGATTCCTGGTGGCAGGTTGAAAACCAGGTGCCAGCCGTAGACCGTTTTCTTCTTGCCAACGATAACCGGCCGGCGACCATCTTTTGTCTCAAATCTCAGGTTGTCAAAGGTGTCCAGTATGACACCAGGAATCTCGTTCCCTGGCCGGTGCCGCCACAAACTCCGGACCTGGTTGGCCAACTCAACTAATACGCCTTCTTCTTTGGGCAATGCTGTCACCTCCTGTTCGCCCAGGTAACGTATATTTATTCCCGCCCGGATATAAAAATGCTTTTCCAAGATAAAAAATAAAACCCTGCGGTTAATCTTCCGCAGGGCCCAGCAAGTCCTCCAAATGTATCTCGGGGAAATCGATTTTAAGTTTATTGTATATCGCCCACAACGTCTCAAGAGACGGTTGCTTTTTATGGTGCTCCCATTGATTGTTTTGCCCAGGCCTCACCCCCAGGTACTCCGCAAATTCCGTCTGGTCCATCTCTTTTCTGTGTCGCCAGTGCTTCAGCCGGTTCCGCATGCTTGTCCCTCCCACAGACTAATTCGGCATGAGGGAATATTTTCCTGCATTACATTGACCAAAAGTGGCATAAAATAGAAGAAAGCCCCACCCGAAGGTGAGGCTCGCTTGCTGACGCAGGGAGATAGCTAGGAACGCCCAACTTCTTCCTGCGCCATCGAAAGATTGGTAGCGCCATACTTTCAGGCCACCGCCAACCCAGCCAACTACATTCTACCACATCACCGGTACATTTTCCACGGCATTCGGTCAACTCTGCTCGCCGATGCCATGGCCAGCTTCAGCATGTCGTTGTATAGCTTCATTATAATTTCTGCTACTTCTTCACGGGTGAGGGTGTCGCTCGGTTCGCCTGGAGGCATCAGTTTGAGTTTAACAGCGCGTTCAAGGGCGGTCATGGAATCAGCCTCCCTACTTCAATTTCTCAGCCAGCCTTTGTATAAGCAGGCCCACATATTCGCCTTCGCAAGTTTTGCCCTTCCTGGCATTTTGCAGCCAGTAATCCGGACTATTGATAACACCGTTCTTTTGCAGCATCTTAATTGCTTCGGCCACTTCATCTTTGGGCTTGGGCATCGGAGCCACTAATGATTGACGAGATTTACCGGTTAACATCTCCGCCAGAGGGAAGTATTTACCCGGGCAAGCAGTAGCCGCCCAATGTTTATGACCATGCACAACCCTGGCTTTTGGCAGTTGCTTCTTGAGCCAGTCTATGAGCCATATCCCTGCGTTGAATTGTGCATCCGGCATTTTACTGTTTACGTCCTCGTAATCACCCTGAAAGCCGATATGCAGCAAATGGTCATTATGCCCAGCTATACCTGCACCTTGATTAAATCCTCTGCCCTGGATAATCTCACCTTTGAAGCTGACCCAATAGTTATAGCCAATGCCATTAAAGGGAGTAGGTTTTCTGTTCTGATGCTGAGCGTTAATATCCTCAAAGCTGGCCGTGGCATTGTCCATATGGTGCAAGGCGATACCGTCAATATTGTTCTTATTGAGGAGGGTTAGTCTGGAAGGGTCCAGCCAGTCTAGTTCGGGGGTGAGTATTTGCATACGCTATTCCCCCTTATTGCTAAAAAGCAAGCCAATCAAATTCCCGGCTACCACAAGCAGTGCATTTTGGATGTAGACTGCTTTGTCAGCCGGTATGAGATTGAAGGACCAGGCGAAACCCAGGATGGTGGTAGCTGCCAGGACAAGATAAAACAGAATATCGTACTTTTTCTGATCTAACTGAAACATAATATCACTCCTTACTTTGTCGCTAATTGCCAGACGAAGGACACGAGCAAAAGGATGGTCGAACCGGCCACCCCCAAAACAATCTTATCAACCTTGTCGCGTATGTACTGCACATCTTCTTTAAGACCCTTGATTTCTGCGGCGTTTTCTACTGTTAGCCTGCATTCGTTGCCCGGAGAGCATCTTCCGGGGGCTGCGGTGACGGACATACAACCACTCCTTTCTTGTGGTAAAATATAGTTGCGGAGGTGAGAGAATGCTACCCTTTTGGGCGCAGCTAATAGCCATTCCGGGTTCGTTGCTTGTCGTGTTTGTAGCAATTTCTGTCGTTTCAGCGATTGTAAATAGTTCGAAATATGCTGATCATGTTAAGGGTTTTGGGGTTATGGTTCTTATTGTTGCCACGGTTTTGAGTATGCTATATGGTCTTTTTATAGCAGAGCCGATAGAATATGACCCCATTGACCCACGATTTCATGGAGAAGGGGAGGTGCGCCGCTAAACTTTTGGCGCACCTTTGTATTTTTTCCTGCCTCGCCTCGCTAGTTCAGGCGGTACAAGCGATTCGTAGTAACGAATGCCCTTCGCTAATTCGTCCCTCTCCTCCTGTCTTAACGATTGGAGGAATTGTTTTACATCATCCATATTCAAGCCATACAAGGGATGCATGGTTTCCAGGGATCGCTCCATATCTTTTTGGGCTCCACCAAGCAGCATATATTCTCCCAAATACTTTTTAGCCGCTTCCTGGTCCCTTAACTTAAGGGCCAGTTTGTAGTTATACAACACTTCGCTCTTAGGGGAGGTCATAAACCCTTCGCTCATCTTGCCGATTTTCTTTTGGAATCTTCGCTTCTCGTCTTGAATATTGTAATAAGCCACCTGATCAGGGTTGGTTTTGTATTCATATAGGCCGCTTGCTGATTCTAGATAAGGTTTGGATGGTTTTCCGGCCAATGCTTTATACTCATTTTCAAGTCCAACACTTTGCGCCAAGTATTCCCACCTGTCCCTGATGTACCCCGGTTTTAATGCATCGGGAAAGAACTTCCTTCCCGTCAATAACTCCGGGGGGGTTTTGATTAACGGAGTTACTCCTTGGGCTAGTTTACTCACCGGGCTTTTAGCCATATCTATGGCTATTTCTTTAACAGTCCTTTTGCCATCAAGGTAGTCCGCTACTTCCCTTGCGGGAGTATCGAGTCCAAACCACCCCAAGAAGTCCCCCAAGGTGCCTAGCCGATCGAAATACCGCACATTCCCCTCTGCGTCCCTGCCTAGCACGATGTGCGGCCTGGCCTGCACGTCTTTAGGCAAGGCCCTTTCTTCTTCCGGGAATCTCATGTAGTTATAGGCCTGTAATGCCGCCCACATGCCGGATGCTTTGATAGCAAACGACCCGACCCGCATAGCAATCACTGGACTTCTAACAGCATAACCCAGAAGCTTCCTTCCAGCAAATTGAGCCAATTTTTCATCCCTGGCAGCATTTTTAATCATTTGCACATACGAGCGGAAGTTAGTTTCCTGGAATGACCAGAAAGGAATAACATGCTTGCGGATATCCTTTCCAAGAACAGAAACGGCATCATAGGCTCCTAAAAGTTCGTTGGACATTTTGAAAGCCCTGTCCTTAATATCTTTCAGGCCCATAACTTCCTCCGGAATGCTTGCTCCAAAGTTGAGAGGCTTGCCGTTGTTCTTTTTCATCTGATCAAAATAGTCTAGATAGTTGGCGTAACGGATGATAGCTTCCCGAAAATCGCTTGAAATTCTTGCCGTTTTCCAATAGCCTTGCCATGCCTTAATGGGAAGTTCTTTTACGGTTCCCTTGGCTTCCTGAAGGTCGGCAAACATTTTCAGCTTATTAATGTCACCCAACTCCTGCACTTGCAGAAGTGTCTGCATTCCACCACGTTCAAACCAATCTTTCATATCGGGAGTCATAGCCCTGTTTCCGGCAAAAATCTGGTAAAGTTCTCTTGTTGCTTGGGGCACTTTAGTTATGGATTTCGGATTGCCAGTCAGCGCCTTGTCCAAGTCGCCGGAAATGTTGCGGAGGTTGTATTTAATAAACCTTCTCGGGCTAATTAACTGCCACTTTTTCCAAAGCCCGGTTAACCCCGAACTAAATTTACCAACTATGCTTTCGCTAGGCGGTTCGCTTAGCTTGTTCAAGGTTTTTGCCAGTTCTTCCTTAATGACGAATTCCCTAAAACGCGAACCCTTGGCAATTACCTTGCTAAGCATATCCTCGGTTATACCCACTTCTTTAGCCGCACCGCTGTAAAGTCGCTCTGCCACTTTGGCCGGTATGGAATCTGCCAGATAAAAACCCGAACCTTGGCGCGGTTGCCAAGTGACATACCCTTCCGGAATATTCTCGCTCCATTTCTTGCCGTACTTTTTGACCAAAGCATCCCGGATGCTGTAGTTCTTTTCAATATTCTTGATTGTCTTGGCCACTTCGATATCGTGAATCATTTGGGCCATGACTTCATATTCAGCCTGTAGGTAGTTGGTATTTATATCTTTGGCGCTTCCCTCTCTGACTTTCAAGAACCCTCTACCTGTTGGGGATTTGAGTCTTTGCCCTGTCCCGGAAATAGCTCTGGCATTAGCATACTCCAATACTTGGTGCCTGAAATAATCCTCTTTCGACAGCCTATCCGAAACGTCAAAACCAATATCTTTCATGGCCTGAATGTAATCGTTCTTGATGGCGTCCCAAGCCTGTTTTCTTTGGTTGACGGCCCCAGCAATCTTTGGGCTACTTGTAACTGCAGCATCGATCGCAGACCTCTCTTTTATTAGGGAGTTCTTGTCAAACCCAAAGGGCAAATCGCCTTCTTCTCTGGCCAGGTCGTCCAGGATAACTTTTCTCGTAAATAAATCAAATTCCGACTTTTCAAGTTTGGCAGTTATGCCCTGTTGAATCCTTAACGTTCTGTCGCCGGCAATGCCTTTTTGTTTTTCTAGCTTCAGAAGGTCAAACCTAGCTTGCGACCACTTTTTAGTGTGCGGTAAATTTTCATACTCCCGGGTGATTTTTCTCCCAAAGGACTTGAATGCTTCTTTGGTTTGC
>JAJYNB010000256.1 GCA_021786555.1 Bacillota bacterium
ATGCCACCAGCGCCTTTAAAGCAAAATTTACCAAAGCAGGGGTTTACGGTTATACCCTGGACCTGGTCCAGGTGAGTGACAATACGGTGCTCGCCACCACGTCCGGCAGCATCACCGTAACAAACAAGTAAAGTTGGTCTTGTAACGCCGGAAGACTTAACTGCACGCACAAGCAGAGCCCGCATGCTCGAACACAGCATTCGGGCTCTTTTTACCTTTTGGTCAAATTGGTAATTACTATGGTATAATAAATGAATTAAATTATTGCAGATGCTGGCAGTTACAAAGCGGGTGGCACAAGTTTGAAGAGCAATTACTATAAAGCTGCGGTGACCTTAGGGGTAGTGACGCTGGGCTTCCTGGCTTCTTATCCGTTTCATACTGGTTTCCTGGGCGGGCTGATTTCCAGCGGCTGCGGAGCCGCCATGATTGGAGGCCTGGCGGATTGGTTTGCGGTCACCGCACTGTTTCGCAGGCCTCTTGGAATTCGCCCGGGACGGGTGATTCGCACGGAAATCATCCCTCGCAACCGGGATAGGATTTTTTCTGCCCTGGTAGACATGGTGGAAAATGAGCTTCTGAGCAAAGAAGTCCTGAAACGTCAGCTGGACCGTTACGATATCCCGCAGTTCATCTTGCGTTACCTGGACGAGCACGGTGGCGCAGCGGATCTGCGGGAGGCCCTGCAACAGCTGGTAAAGTACCTTTTGTCCAGGCTGGAACCGGAAGAACTGGGCCGGCTGGCGGGAGACCTGCTCAAGCAAAACGCCCCGGATTTGGCGGCTGCCCCTCTGCTGGGGGAGATAATCGAGCACGCCTTGGACAAGGGCTACGGGGACAGGGCCATCACTTTCCTGGCTGCTGAAGGGGTGAAGCTGGTTGGTCACCCACAAGCAGGCCGTATTCTGCTGGAAGTGGTGCGAGAGGCCTTGACTTCCTATGAGGGGGGCATGGACCGGCGCAAATTCGTCAACGGGCTTATCGGGGTTGAACCGGTGGAAATAGTGGAAGAAATCCAGGAAAAGCTGCGGGAGTTCCTGCTGCAGATAGGTCAGGATGAAAATAACCCCGTGCGGCAGGCTTTAAAGGACAAGCTCGGCAAATTGGCGGGGGGCCTGCAGCATGAGCCTTTGCTGCAGTTGAAGGTGGAAGAGTGGAAAAACCGCCTGCTGCAGGAGAAGATAGACATGGGCCGGGTGGTAGGCGGGATGATTGAGGCCAGGGGCATCAGGACTTTGGAAGAATATGTTCTGGGCGGTATAGAAAGCCAGGCAGGCCGGTTTATGGCCGCTTTCCGGCAGGACGCATCCCACCGCCAGAAATTGGACTACTCCGTCAAGAGCCTCCTGGGCCGGTGGATTGACGCGCGTCACAGCGAAATCGGCGAACTGGTCCGGGCCAGCCTGGACAGGTTAAGCAACGAGAAGCTGGTGGAACTGATTGAAGCCAAGGCCGGCAATGACCTGCAGATTATCCGCATCAACGGCTCCGTAGTGGGCGGGCTGGCCGGTGCCCTGATCTATCTGCTTACATTCTGGCTTTCTTAGGAGTGAGACGATTGAACTACAGGAACAAAGCCAACATTACCTTGGCCGCGGTGTTCACCGGCTTTCTTTTAAGCGCGGTCCTGCTGCACCTGCACCAAAAGGTTTTTATCCTGCGGCTGGTTTATTTTGTGCTGGAGGCGGCCCTGGTAGGGGGAATTGCTGACTGGTTCGCCGTCACAGCCCTGTTCAAAAAGCCCTTGGGTTTTTCTTACCACACAGCTCTCATTCCCCGCAACCGGGAAAAGGTGATTGAAGCGGTGGCCCAAATGGTGGAGAAGGACCTGCTTGGCGTCAGGACGATTAAGTCCAAGCTGAAGCATGCCAGCTTTGTGGCGCCGGTAATCAACTGGGTGGACAAAAACAATGGTGTGGAATATACGGCAAGGGTGGGGACGGAGTACTTGGAGCAGGTTATTGGGCAGCTGGACATCTCAAGCATCTCAGGCAAGCTGGAACGGCTGATTAAGGGCTGGCTGATGGAGCAGGACCTGTCCCGGCTAATCCGTGATCTTGCTCTGGAGGCGCTGGAAGACCGGCCAGGCGCAGGGTGGCCGGCACAACTTCTGGATAAGGGTATTTCTTTGGCCCAGGACCCTGGGGTGAGGGAACAAATCTATAAACTGCTGAGGGAACAGGAAGAGAAACAAACTCAAGGGAACTGGCTAAAAGGACTGTTAGCAAATCTGCTGGCTGCCACCAACAGCCTAAACCTTGCCGATGCCGCCTCGGCCCTGCAGGCCGAATTAGTTAAGCAGATGGAGGCTCTGAAAGATCCAGCGGACCCTCTCCGCCTTAAACTGAGGGAGATACTCCTGGCACAGCTGATGGAACTGGAGGGCAACCCGGAATATCAGGAAGCAGTTGAGAGCTGGAAGGAAGCATTGGTACAGGACGTACCCCTGGCGGATGTCCTGCAGCAGGCCTGCCGCTCCACGGCTGCAGCACTGTTAAGCCCGGAGACGAGTTGCGGGCAGGAAGCTGGTCCAGTAGTCCAGGATGGTTCCATCCTGGCCCGCTGGGTGCTGGCCCAGGCCTCCAGTTATTGGGGCCGTTTTAAACAGGATAAGGACTTGCAGGATTGGCTCGACCGTTATATCAGGCTGATCGCCAACCGCATTGTCCAGGCGGAACACCACATAACCGGACAAATGGTGCGGGAAACCCTAAGTGCTTTAAGCGACGAGGATCTAAACTCCTTCGTCGATGCCAGGGCCGGCAACGACCTGCAGTGGATTCGGATTAACGGCTCCATTATCGGCGGCGCCGTGGGGCTTTTGCTCTTCCTGCTTCTGAACTTTGTCTATGACCCAGTGGTTATTCCCCTGGTCCATAGGACGTGGGGACGGTTCTGACAGGGTCGTTGATTTCTGATTTCACGTGCCGCAGCCTTTAAAGAAACTGCGGCAACCAAATACCCCTTTGGCAAGGAGGAGACGCGAGCGTGGGTGACAATGATGGCCGCCAGGAGGAAATCCGTAGTCTGTTGGAAGAACATGGCAACCTTACCGTGGCGGAACTGGCCCAGCATTTTAACGTGTCCGAGATGACTATCCGGCGCGATCTGAAAACCCTGGCCGCCTTGGGCCTGGTGCAGCGGGAACACGGCCGGGCCCTTCATCCTCAGAACGCAGACGGGCTGTTTCTGGCGCGGCTGGGTGAAGCAGAACGGGAAAAAACACTGATCGGCCGGCTGGCGGCGGGTTTGGTCTCGGAAGGAGAGTCACTTATCCTGGACGCCGGGACCACCACTTTGGCTGTGGCCCGGGCCCTGGATAAGAAGTGTGTTGTTATCACCAATTCCCTGCCCATTGCCGGGGTGCTGGGGAACAGGGAAGGAGTGACGGTCCTGGTCAGCGGCGGTGAAGTGCGTGGTACGACTTACGCCTTAGTGGGGCCCATGGCCAGAGCCGGTTTTGGCGGTTTCAACGCAGACAAGCTGTTTTTGGCCGCAAGCGGCCTCAGCCTCGAGCGAGGACTCTCCACAGCCAACATGCTGGAGTCGGAGGTCAAGCAAGCCATGCTGGCCGCCGCCAGGGAGGTTATTCTGGTTGCCCACAGCGGGAAAATCGGCCAGGTGTATTACCATACCTTTACGCATTGGGACAGAATCGATGTGCTGGTCACCGATGCACGCCTGCCAGCTGAAACGCGGAGGGAGTTGGAAAATCTGGGGGTTAAAGTGCTGATCGCCCAGGTATAGGCTGATTGACCTATGCCTGTGAGGTTTGTAGCCTGCACAAAGAGTGTTCTTTTGGCTATAGGACTACATAAGATAAGCCCGGCAAAACATGGCCGGGCTTTAAAGATCTATTTTCCATCTGGTCCAAAGGACACTCCACACACTAGCAAAACATTAGCGAAGAATGTCTGTTCACCAGTGCGGATAACGGCTTTAGCCTTTTGAACCTTTTCTTTAAACTCCTGATGAGGGATTGTAGACAGTTTGGTATCTCCCAAGAGGTTGGTCACCTTGCTGTACATTTCAGGACTGTTCTTCTCTGCTTCGCTTGCCATATAATACTCCTCTACAACCAACTCTTCCAATACCGTGCGTAGCACATCACTAAGACTAGGAATTCCCGGCCGAACTGCCAGGTCAACCCGCACTACATTTCCTGGAATAGGATAACCCGAATCTACTATGGCGACCGTATCAGTATGCCCCAAGCCGGCCACCACGGCAGACAAAGGTTGGTTAAGCAAATTACCCTTTTTCATCGATCTCCCTCCTTAATACCAAATCTTAATTAAACACCCCTCACCCGTGGGTAAAGCAATTGCCCCTGCCTCACCTGCTCTAACGCTTTCGCCGTTACACTGAGTCAGAATAACCTTACCCTTGGTTTCCGGGAACTCACACCAAGTTTGACCTTTTTGGGCCGGAATCTGTATTTGTGCAAAGTGAGAATCATATTTGAAGTGGCGGAAACGACCTTGCGCTGAGGTAATAAAAATAACCGTTCCGTTTAGCGTTAGCGATGTTACTCCCGCATCAATGGTCAAACTGTAGATTCCATCACCCATCGGTATGTCGACCATTTGGAGAGAGCCTTCACTGGGGTCGACTTTGCCGAAATGAAAACCATTCCAGGGATCGATATCAAGGTGGTCAATTATCCCCAGCAGAGGTAATAAAGCCCCCCAGCCGTAAAAAGGGTCGGAATCAACCGAATCACAACCCGCACCGGTATCTCCGTTATAATTTTCATGGCAGTGCCGTCGCTTTTCCCACTCTTCTAGAAAGATTTCCAGGCTTCGCCGCACCAATTGATGAGCTTCTTTGTCCAAACCATTTCTTTTTAAGCCATAGTAGGTAAGGAAATTTAAGGGCGGCCACATTCTTCCCCGCCAGTAAACATTGTCTTTAAAGGCTGGATCGTTACGAGTAACACTGGGAAGAGGTACTTTGCCTCCGAATTCATCATTATTTACTAAATGTTGCAGAAGGGCTGCGGTTTGGCCAGGATCGGCAACCCCGGCCAATAAGGGGTAAAAACTAGTAGGACTTAGAGAATGACTAAATCTACCATTCCATAACTTTCCGGCAAAGATTTGGCGATCATCGTCCCATAATTCGGTGTGGATTTTAGCTCCTAAGGCAGAAGCCTTCTCGGCAAACATTGGGGCGTCCTCTGTATGTCCCAATTCTAAGGCCATCTTTGCGAGGATTTCCCCGTCAAGCACCAATAGACTGTTTAGAGCAATGTCTTCCAAGTTTAATGTTCGGCTCACAGGGTCAAGAACAGCTTCGTCGTACATTGGACTATTGTCCATGCTGGATTCGTCCTTGGCGGCAAGTTTTGTACCGATAAAGGCACCGCTGCCAACGGCCGAGGTTCCGTATTCCAAGATACCGTTACCGTTGCCATCCCGATTGGCAAACCACCAAAGAAATGCTTGTTTGAGCGCCGGATATGCAGACCTGATAAGCGGCTTGTCTTTGGTCAGCAGATAGATTTGCCAAACAATAAAGCTGCCAATCGGAGGTTGAGAGCGATCAACCCATTCCGTATGCTCACTAAGCATACAGGATAAGTTACCTTGCGGGGTCAAACCGTCCAGAGCAGCCCGTACATTCTGGATAGAAGTTTCCCAATCACCAGCCCATGCCGCAATTAGAGCGTGATAAAAGACATCGTTAAGCCAAGTAAACCAGCCACCAAATTTGCTGGATATCCACAAGCGGGTTAGGGAGGTATACCAACGCTGATTAATGTTATCCTGGATAGTATTCCAAGCCATTACGTCACGAACTGCTTCCAAGCATTTTGTATAGATGTCTCCTTCTATACTAGGAAGGTTCGATAGTTTGTCATTGCGCAGTTTTTCCCAGTCAGGATTCTCCTGTAAGGCTTTTTGGGCGCGTTCCAGGGCCATATTGGGGTCATTACTCACAGCGAGAGCAAAGCGCAAGATTGGCATTTCTTCCAGATGAAACTTCATGGTTCCCCAATTACCCACAGTTTCCTTAGGAGAAGGGTAGTAATAACCGAACTTCTCCATATCACTGCCTGCCTGGTCTGGGCTATCATAGATGCCACTACCCAAGGGCGACTTTTCACAACACAGGGCAATATGATAACTGCGATATTGAGCCAGCAAAGATGGACCAACGAATTTTACTGAACCATTGGTAGCAAATCCTCCGGACAGTAGCAGCCAAAAACGCAATCCCCATTCGCCGAAATTCTCCGTCGAAATGCGGCCAAGTAATGTGAACGGGTCTGGCTTAGCATATTCTATCTTTAGGGTTGTACCGGCGTGATTGACGTGAAGTTCTGCATAATCTCCATTAGCGTGGTGATAACCTAAACGAGTATCCGGGGAAAACAAGAAGTTAGTGTACTTTTGCTGGTTATGGCTGTACGCTCCAATGTTTAGCACAAACTGAGCCGGCAAAAAGACCATCCTTGCCGGAGATTGTGGATCCCAAGTGTTCCAATACTTCGCTGCGCTTGCCTGAATCATTATGGTTCCTCCCTTATGGGAAAGCAGTGAATATCAGCAGGCAAAATTCCTAGTTTGACTGGCATTCCCGGTTTGATTTCAGCGACATGGGGTGACAGGGCAATAACTTCTAAGGCCGTCGTATTGTGTACAGCGATTTCCATCTTAGAAACCGTACCTGTAAAAATGTTGCTGAGAACTATTCCACTCAATTGGTTTTCTGCTAGATATACCGAATCTAGAAGACGAATATGTTCGGCTCGAATTACCCCTCTTACCTTTTGACCAGGTTGGAAACCCTCGGAATGATTTATTGTCAGGCAAAAATCGCCAGTATCTAGGAACCAACTGCTTTCTTTATGGACAAGAGTACCGGTGATGATATTTGCTCTACCTAAAAAATCCGAGGCGAAGAGGCTTGCGGGTTGGTTGTAAATGTGCCAGGGATCAGCCATCTGCTCAATATGGCCTTCATTAAGCAAAATAACCTGATCAGATAGTGTCAATGCCTCTTCCTGATCATGTGTCACAAATACAGTAGTGATACCTACCTCTTGTTGGATGTTGCGAATTTCGTACTGCATTTCTCCCCTAATCTTACGGTCAAGTGCACTTAACGGTTCATCCAAGAGCAATATCTTGGGCCTAAGTACAAGGGCACGGGCTAAGGCCACCCGCTGCTGTTGACCGCCGGAAAGTTGTTGAATGCGTCTTTTTTCCATGCCTTTTAACCGCGTGAGGCCGAGTATTTGGTCGATCCTGTCAGCCATCTCTGATTTAGGAACTCGATGTGTGCGTAATCCATAAGCGACGTTTTGATACACGTTCATGTGGGGAAAAAGGGCGTAACTCTGGAATACCATTCCGATCTCCCGGCGGTCGGGTGTTAAATTGGTTATGTCTTTGCCATCAACTAACACTCGGCCACTGTCCTGTACCAGGAAGCCACTAATTATCCTTAAAATTGTTGACTTGCCACAGCCTGAAGGGCCTAAAATTGAAAGCAGTTTTCCATCGCTAAGCGAAAAAGACACTTGGTCCAGAACTTTGGTCAAACCAAAAGATTTTTGTAAATTATCTACTTCAAGTTTCGCCATGGTCACCCTACCTTATTTGCCAGTACATCACTGGTTGTCACCAAAGTTACTTGTTCGGGCATTCTAGCGAGAATATTTAGAGTTGCCTGATGCAGGGATCCATTACCGCTGGCCAACGCATCAGTCACAACAGTTACTGAATAACCGGCGTCGACTGCGTCATACACAGACGCTAAAACACATATATCAGTCTCTACGCCAACCACAATTAACCGTGACGTTCGATTTTGCTGCATGTGGTTCACGAACCAAGGTGAACCAAAACAGGAGTATGTTATCTTGTCAAAGACTTTTGCTGGTTCAGCCTTAAGTTCATCCACCACATCCCAATTAGTCGAATCAAGCGCTAATTCACGCCAGCGCTGATAGAAAGAATGCCAACTCCCTTTTGGTTCAGGCGGAGGAATGTGGCGACTGAAAAGTACTTGGTTATCGAAATGGGCTACTAATCGCTTGATTCGAGGCAGAATCTCATCAGTAGCGGGAACTTGCCATGGGGTTTTCCTGGAAAACACCTTTTGCATGTCAATAACCAGGAGTAAAGACTTCATTTTCGCTTCCTCCTCTTAAAACAGTTTGTCTGCCGAACTGCCCAGTTTTCCCAGGGAAATTACGGCGGCAAAGGAGACGATGACGAGGATTGAAGCCAACGCGTTCATATCAGGACGGTAGCCGACCTTAATCAGGTTGAAGATTTCCAGCGGCAAGGTCCTGACTCCAAAAGGACTCAGAAAGTATTGTATGACAAAACTGTTGAAGCACACCATCAAGGACATCAATGCTCCCGACAATATTGCGGGTGCAGCTACTGGGACGGTTATTTCAAAAAAAACACGGTTTGGACCTGCTCCCAAATTGCGTGCGGCATCCTCTATAGCAGGATCCGTATCGATTAATCGGTTGTAGACGATGAGGACAACGTAGGGTAATGTTACAACCAAATTTCCTAAAAACAGAGCAGTGAAGCTCCGGCCCAGGCCTAAAAAGGTGACCACAAGCAGCATGGCTATCCCTAAAACAAGCCAAGGCACGACGATTGGCACAATGGTCATCCCGGTGTACAGGGCAGCAACTTTACGCGGCAGGCGAACCATGCCAACTGCAGTGAGGGTCCCTATAAAGGCAGCTGTAAACGCTACTGAGACGGATAGTTTAATGCTTAGCCAGGTTGCAGGAAAAAGATTGCTCTCTGTAAACAAGATGTAGTACCATTTAGTGGTAAAAACAAATGGGAATGTGCCGTAGGCAGATAGATTTAATGACATGAGCACCACCATGAAGATGGGAGCAAACAAAAACATGTAGGTGATTAATAACCATGTTTTCAGTACAACTTTCATGACGTGGTCTCCCCCTCAATACGACGTGTGGCAAATCCGGCTAGAATGTTAAAAATAAGGGTTATTATTATAAGCATTAACAGAAGTACAAACGACAAAGCCGCTCCGAGACCCCAGTCGTACACAACGCTAAATTGGTCATTAATAACCGAACCAATCATCATGCCATCAGGCCCGCCTAAAATTTGTGGCTCAACAAAGGAGCCGACCACAGGGATAAAAACTAAGACAACCCCTAGCAAAATGGCTGGTAAGCACAGCGGGAATAAGATGCTCCAGAATATTCTCCAGCGGCCAGCGCCAAGGCTCCGGGCAGCCTCAAAAAGGGAGTCTGGTATCTTTTGTATAGTAGAGTAGAAACTCAAAATCATATATGGTAGATATTCGTAGACTAGCACAAACAACACGGCTTTAGGGGTAAAAAGAATGGAGGTGTCGGATTTGGCGAGTCCAACAAAACCCAGCAAAGACATTACTGGCCCTTTAGCCTGTAACAAAACCATAATCGCATAAATTAACAGGAGTTGTGACGTCAAAAACGGCACTATGGTTGACATGAGCCATGTTTGGCGCCAGCGCTCGTTAATAACTTTTGCTAACCCATAAGCTGCCGGCCAGGCAATTGCGATACAGCTGATGGTTACCAGTAAGCCTATCCTCATGGATTTCCATATTAACGTCAGGTAAAGGGGTTTAGTAAATATTTTGTAATAGTTGACTAGGGCCAATTGAATTACCATTCCCGGCCTGGGGTTATCAGGCAATAAGCTAAAAAAAATTAATGCCCCTAAAGGTAACAAGGCCATCAGGACCAGGATTCCCGTTGAAGGAAAAAGCAATGGCCAAGGTGCTTTTCTGTTGTGCCTCCCCATAAACTACACTCCTTTAAAAGAAGGCCCGGGTATGCCCGGGTCCTTCTTTAGGAACTTGCTTTGACCTCTTCCCACAGTGCCGTCCATTTTTTCAATGTGTCGGTTGGCAGGTTTCCTTGCATAACTAAGGAGTCCAGCATTTTAGGATCAATCGGCATTGCGTTCTTGATTTTGGGATCAAGATCGTTCACAGCCTTTTCATTGGCAATAGCAGGAGCTTCTGCTTTGGGGTCTTCATAATATTGTTTCTGGAATTCTTCGCTAATCATGAAATCTATCCACTTATAAGCCAGGTCTTTATTTGGTGAGTTGGACACTATAGCCCAGTTGTCAACCCAACCAATTGCGCCTTCTTTTGGGTAAACGTAAGTCAGGGGATCACCATTGCTAATTTGAAGACGGGATAATCCGAACCAGGCGTTGCCTACCACGATTTCGTTAGAAGTAAACAGCTTGGTCCAGTCATCTGCTGACGACCAATAGGTTTTTACTAACTTTTTCTGTTGCAGCAGCGCTTGTTTCACTTTGCTTAAATCTGGGTTATACGGATCTTCCCCTAAGTACAGTGCGGCAGTCATAATAGCTGTAGTTGGATCGTCGAAAAAGGCTATTTTTCCTTTATACTGGGGATCCCATAAAGCTGCCCAGGAGTCAAGTTTATTGGCAATAATCTTATTGTTGTAAGCTAAAGACGTGGTACCCCAAACCCAAGGAACAGCGTAAGTTTGGCCGTCTTTGCCTTTAACGTCCGGAAGGTTTTGGAGCTTCTTATAGAGGTACTGAAAATTCGTTAATTTTGAGGTGTCTATGGGTTGGATTAGTCCCTCCTTTACTGCTGGTTGTACATAAGCAAGGTTTGGTAACACTACGTCAATCTTACCCACACCTCCGGTACGTAGCATATTTAAGAGCTCTTCTTCAGAATTAAAATATTGGTGTACAACTTTCACGTTATATTTTTTTTCGAAGGTTTGAACAGCATAGGACTGATCAGATCCGTAGCCTTTCCAGTTGGCAACGACAAAAGTCTTGGGTGCTTGTGAACTTGTCTGGTCTTGTTTCCCCGCTGTCCCACAACCAGTAAACAGCAGGCCGAGGCCGAGGATGGCGACTATTGCCAAAAAACCTGACGAGTGTTTGCCCATTTTAAACATTTTCTCTTCCTCCCATTGTGCAAGAACACTTGATTTTACTACACGATTTGTTTGTCAAGCATGAATTGCTCGACTTCCGCCCGTTTCGGTAATGAAGTCTGTGCACCGATACGGGTAGTGGAGAGAGCCCCGACCACATTGGCGAATTTTAGAGCTTGAAAGATAGGCCGGCCTTCCGCTAAGGCAACCGCTAAACCTGCATTGAAAGCATCTCCGGCTGCGGTTGTGTCCACTGTTTCTACAACCATACCCGTGATGTGTTCCATCTGGTTGCCTTTTGCGTACAATACACCTTGGGCTCCCAGCTTTAACAAAACTACCTTAGCACCACCTCCTAAAATATCTGCAGCTGCCAACCGAGAACTCTTAAGGTCTACGATTCTTCTACCCGTTAGACTCTCAGCTTCACTTTCATTCGGGGTTAAGATATCCACCATGCTCAGTAATTCCGGAGAAAGAGGTTGAGCCGGAGCCGGGTCGAGTATTACTAGCTTGCCAAGTTTGGCGGCCAAGCGAGCGGCATATTCCACGGTCTCGATCGGTACTTCGAGTTGAAGCATTACGGCTTTAGACTCTCGAATAGCCTTCTCAGCCGCGTCAACGTCTTGCAGTGAACATAAGGCATTAGCCCCCTGGACAATTACTATAGAGTTTGCGCCTCCGGCATCCACAGTAATAGAAGCTATGCCAGTTGGTATATCGGGGCTTGTACGAATCAGCGAAATGTCCACGTTGTCGGTCGCTAAAGCACTCTGTAGTTTGTTTCCAAAATAGTCATCACCAACGCAACCGACCATTGTTACTTTTGCGTCCAGTCTTGCGGCGGCTACCGCTTGGTTAGCACCTTTACCACCTGGTATCATGCGAAAATCGATTCCCTTTCTGGTCTCACCAACTTGTGGCATCCTTTGGGTTACAGTCACCAAATCCATGTTGAGACTTCCGATTACTACAACGTCCGCCATAATAGTTCCCTTCGTTTAAAGGCTTAGTGCAGCTGTGGACTGTCTAAGCACCAAGTCGGGTTTTAACACGATATGCCTTGGTTCTTGCTGAGAGGGCAGTTTAATCTTATCCAATAGCAGCTCGCAGGCAATCATACCCATGCGATAAATGGGCTGTGCCACAGTAGTTAATGGCGGCCTTTCCAGCTTCGCCCAAAAAATGTCGTCAAACCCGACAACAGAAAAATCTTGGGGCACATGCAAGTTTCTACTTTGGATGGCTCTGATGGCTCCTATTGCGATCAAGTCGTTCGCGGCGAACACGGCCGTAAAAGGGAGGCCCTTTTCCAATACCTCAATAAGGCGGTCAAAGCCGCTTTCGAATCTATAATCGCCATAATGGATAAGGTTACGGTTTATTGGTATGCCGCTCTCGCGCAGAGCTTTCAGGTAGCCTTGTTCCCTTTCCTGGGTTGTCGAAATATTGGTACCGCCGCCAAGAAACAGGATTTTTTCATGCCCAAGGGTAACAAGGTGTTTGACTGCAAGGTATGCACCTTCAAGGTTGTCGCTGGTAACACTGTCTATGGTTAGTGATGGAAATGTCCTGTCCACCAAGACAACCGGCAAACCGCTTGTGGTTAGTTCTTGGATACGAGAGCCGTCCGAACTGCTACCGGCGATTATGATGCCATCTACTGATTTGCGCTCCAGTACATTGAGGTAAGATTCTTCATTGGCAGCTACGTTATCTGTGTTCCCTAAGATTACCGTGTAGCCCTGGACAGTGGCTGCATCTTCTACGCCTCTGGCGATTGAAGGGAAGAACAGGTTGGTAATATCCGGTAATATAAGGCCGATAGTATTGCTTTTACCTCCCCCTAACCCCTTAGCCAAGGGGTTGGGCTCGAAATCCAACTCCCTTATCGCTTCCATGACTTTGTGTTTGGTCTCGGCATTGACATATCCACTATTGTTGATAACTCGGGAAACTGTCGATATAGATACTTGAGCCTTTTCCGCTACGTCTTTAATGGTAGTTTTCGCTATTTTCATTTTGCCCTCATTAATAATGCTTATCTTAAAACGTTTACACTTATCTGGAAACGTTTCCACACATGGTGTATTCTATACCCCACGTTTAATTCCTGCTATCTTTCAAAAATATCTAAAAAAAATATAGCCGTTGCCTTTCTGAACTTCGACTAACTTCGTAGTAAGGAATAACCGGGCTGAAGATTTGCCAAACGGGGAGAAAATGCACAATTTGTGCTGTCAGGTTTTGACTGCTTTTAATGGCCTTAATGGGGCAGATACTGGCCGCAGCACCATTGGAATGTGAAGATGAGTCAGTTGGGAACCGTCCCCAACTGATTCATCTTCTTTGTTATTGGTTGCCATTTTTGATATAATGAAAAAATTAAAAACTACATAAAGAGGTAAGCATGGAAGAACAGCAAAGCGTGATCAGGGCCAGAAACCTGGTGAAAAGGTTTGGCGATTTTGCAGCGGTTCAGGGCATAGACCTGGACGTGCTCCGGGGCGAATGCTTTGGACT
>JAJYNB010000012.1 GCA_021786555.1 Bacillota bacterium
TTCCGATCTTTGTCGATAATTGCAGACCAAGTGGTACCGCCGTTAGCGCTTTCGATTTCGCGAATTTGGTCATAAAGTCCGCTGGCTCTGCCATGAAAAAAAACTCGGATTTTGTTGTTATTGATAAAGTCAACCATGGCAGAGGGATCATACTGGTTGTAAGTGTTGCCGGTTGTTAGCTTTGCCATTGCAGACCATGTCGCTCCGTGGTCAGCTGATTTTGACCAACGGATATTTACCACTGCTGTCTCAACGCTGTCCGCACCTTCCCAAAAGCAGTAAATATAGCCGTTCGAATCAACGACAATACAGGGACGCAACTGTAGGTAAGTCGATGTGTTGTTGTAGATAGTATAGATGGTCCAGGCACTGCTACTGCGAACGGCAATGCGAATACTGTTATTGTTAGTTTCTGTATAACTGTAGGCTATCATGGGATACCCTGGACCATTTATGGCAATACATGGTGAGTTGGCATTTGTGTTGGTGATCTGCGTTGGTGCCGCCCATGTCGCACCGCCGTCAGTTGATGTTGAGTAACGGATGTTGAGACTATTGGGATAAGTGCTGTTTTTGCTGGCCCATGCGGCGTGCAATGTGCCTGTGCCATTGGCGACAAGTGAGCAGGCGGCTATATCGGTTTGAGATGCGTCAACATCAATGACCGAGCCTTGCAAGACACCTGCTTCGTTATATTTTCTAAAATGCACACCGGTTGTACTGAAGCTATTGAGGACAAAAAGTGAGACCTTATCAGTTGCTATCGCGACATCGTACCCTGATTCGGTAATCGTTATAAGCAGGGCCCATGTCGTTCCATTGTCGACTGACTTATAGATACGAAAATCCGTGGTTCCATTTCGCGCCGCCGCATAAATAGCTCCACTGGACAACCGCACCAACTTCTGCCCATTCGAGACACCGTAAGTCGAAGCTACAACCACCGTCGGATCTATCATAATGGGAAAAACAGCGGCGGTCAGAAACGAGGCAGGAAACCAGATAAACACCTGCTGACCGTTAGCGCTGTCCACCACCTCATAGCGCCCCGTAATCTCATTGCCCGCCAGGTCTCGGATGACTGGCCGGGGCAGGCTGAACGGTGCTGTACTGATTTCGTCGAGTGAACCAGTAGGCAATGAGGTGCCGCTGACCAAGCCGGATACCCCAAATTCGACGCCGAAGCCAAGGTAGGCCGCTGGCTGGCGGGGAGCTTCATGTAGGACCGTCCAGTGCTTCACGCGGTCAGCCTGGGCCTGAAAGATGTCGTCGGCCTGGGGGAAGGTCCGGCTGTAGCGGGCCTGGGTACCCACAGCTGACAGGGAGACCGGGGAACTGCCAACGATGTAGTCAAGCTGACCAGAAGCGTCCCGGTATGCCAATTCGGTCGGCTGCCAGGAGAATGATGTGCCCGCAGGGTTGGAAATGGTTAGCGGGTCGCTGGCCAGAGCGGGGGCAAGCAGGGTGTAAGCTTCGCCCTGTGTGTACCCCGAAACCAGGTCAGGCGGTTGAGCAGGATTAAACTTTATTACCGGATTTGCCACTGCCTCCACCGCCTTTCTGCCGGGTTGCTTTGCCCGCTGAATCTACGTCAATATCCAGGGTTTCGCCGTTTTTAAACGCGATTTGGTGCTTGCCTTGTGTCGCTGGCTGGCCGTCTTTGTAATACTGACCGTTCACTATGGCATGGCTTCCTTTTTCATCCACAAAAAAGAGGTCGCCCGCGTCTGGCGGGGCAACCTCTCCGCGCGATATTTTGTCTTTGTTGCGTTGTATCCAGCGCATCTATTCACCCCCTGGCACGAGCGGCCTGCTGCAACTTATCAAATAGGTCGATAATTTTATTCATCTGGTCAATGTCTCTGGGATTGATGTTAACATAGTAGGTGTTTTGCGTATTGCCAGACAACGCTGGCCGCAGTGCCGGAGTAAGAGCGCTGTTTGATCCTCCCGGGACAGACAATCGCGAGCCTATTAACGAGAGTGCCTTATCAGCTATTGAGGATGCCCTGCCTAGGCCTGCCCCAAAGCTTTCCGCCCAAGCAACCCCGATGTTAAAGCCGCCCTTGTCGATATGTCTCAGTGGACCTTCTTTCGGGGGCGAATTGCCATACATCTGGGCTTCGATTCTCTGTAGCTGTGCGGCAGAGGTTGAATATGCTCTTTGTAGAGCATCTGACAGTCCATCACCCCAGGCGTCGCCAACATTTTTTCCACCCGAATAGGCTCTAGATGTGTCGCCAAGAGTATCCATGATCTGTTCTTTATGTTCCAGCACCTTCTCGCTTGCCGCTGTAAGGCCTGTATCAATACCAGTCTTAAAGTTATTGCTAGAGTTCTCGCCGCCGCGCTTAAAGGCGTTTTCCAGGTTCGTGAGGTGTTTTTCTGCAGCGGCTGCTGCGTTATCCGTGCCAATTATGGTGATGCTTTCGAGTTCGGCCATGTGAACCTTAAGCGACCCCGCCCCACGGTCCCGATAGGCCTTTTCCATGGCTTCCTTATTGGCTAGGTAGGTTCCGTCAGCAGTTTTCATTAGCTGATAATGCTCTTTTTGCCGCTGGTATTCCTCGTCCGTATTCTTCTTGATTTCATCAAGCCGCTGCTGTTCAAAGTCTTGCAGTTTCTGTAGTTCAGTTCTATAGGAACGATTTAGATACTCGAGATACGCCTCCCGGGAATTGAAATGCAGTTCCTGCCACCGTTCTTCGGCATGCTGGATATCATCAGAGATTACGGCCAGGTTGTTCTTCACTACCGCCTCAGCTTCCTCAAAAGTTTTGGCGTTGACTTGCTCCATGCCATAGCCGCCAAATTGCATTTTGGCCATTATGCCGTAGGCAGGTGCCACCTGATCCTTGATGACCTTGCCGATTTTCTCTAGTATTGTGACGTGCTTTTCGCCCACATCAATATTTTCAGCCAGCTTTTTGGTGTCAATCTCCAAGACGTCGCCATACTCGCTGTACCGCTTTACGACATCGGGCATCAATTGGCCAATTTGATCCAGGATGTCGTTCATTCGCTTCTGCTCATCAGCTGTAGGGCTGGTCTTGGCTTTAAGCTTTTCGTACTCTTGGGTAAGTTCGCGGGCTTGCCGGGCTGTATCGTATTCCTTGTTTTCGAGCTTCTTAAAGGCCTCGCCGAGGGTGTCCGAGGATGTCAGCCATGTCTCAAATCCATTAACCGCGCTGGTTGCAGCGTCTACGGTCGCCCTGACAGCGGGTATGGCCTTGTTGCCAAGAGTGATGGAAACGGTCTCAACGGAGCCCTTAAGCTGCTCGATGGAACCGCGAAGGTTATTCATCTTCTCTGCAGCAACTTCCTCGGCGGTGACATTGGACATTGCGTCTTTCATTTCGGTTACGCCTTGGGCGCCCTCTTTAAAAAGGATGTTCGAGGCGCGAATGGCATCTGTGCCGAAAATTGTCTGCATGGTCTGGAGGCGTTGGGCATCGGTAAGTTTACCCATGCTGATCTGGAGGATGCCTGAAATGTCAGCCAGGGACTTGAGGTGTCCTTTGGCGTCAAAGAAAACGCTGTTACCATTTTTGGTCACTAGATTAAGCTCATTGAAGAGTTTTCTCTGCTTGTCTGTCTGAGGCTGGAGATTCATCAACATCATTTTGAGCGATGTACCAGCGTCCTGCCCCTTAAGACCGTTCTGCGCGAACACGGCAAGGGCTGTAGCGGTATCCTCGAAGCTCAATCCTACGGAAGATGCCACAGACGAGACGGCCGAAAGACTAAATTTTAGCTCGGACACAGATGTCGCGGAGGCGTTCGCTGCACCAGATAAAACGTCAGCCGCCTTAGCTACGGAAAGATGGTCATTCTTAAAGGCATTAAGTGCCGTCGATGCGATTTCTGCAGCATCAGCCAGGTCTAGTTCGCCAGCGGAAGCAAGAGACAAGGCACCGGTTAAACCTCCGTTTAGGATATCGGTGGTACTTACTCCTGCCTTAATCAGTTCTTCAATGCCCTGGGCAGCTTCGCTCGCAGAGTATTTGGTATCGACACCAGCCTTGATGGCTAGGGCGCTCAATTGACTCATTTCGTCGGCGGTAGCACCCGACACGGCCTTAATATTGCTCAATTCCTGCTCGAAGTCCGCCGCCTTGTCTGTGACGTAAGCCACTCCGCCAGCCGCCATGGTCATGGCGCCCCCAACGGCAACGGCGGCCGCTTTTAGTTTGGCAAGGTGAGCATCCGTCATTACGGCCGTCTGGTTAAATCTCTCGCTAGAGCTGGCTACTTCGGTTTCACCCCTGGAAACTGAGTTAGTTACCTGTTCAATAACATTAGAGGCCCGGTCGGTGGCTCTTAATACTATTTCAACAATATTGTCTGGCATTAGGTCACACCTCCCGGCTATAAAACTCCGCAGCCTCGGCTAAAGCATTTCGGATAATGGAAAAAGCCCTTCCCACTCTCGCGGGTTGGTCCATAATTGCCCCTGAGAACGGAAGGCTTCTGAACTCTTGGCTAAATAGATACAGGCGAAGCAGTGGCGGCGGGTCCTCGACCTTTTTGTCCTTCACCAGACTCCACGCCGCCAATTTTAGTTTTTTATTTCGTCTTCAGTCAGGGTGTTTAGCTTGTCGATTTCCCCAAGGAGCTTGTCGCGCACGCCCTTGACCAAGCGCTTCACATTCTCCGCGGTCACGGGCTCAGAGGTACTCCATTCCTTGATGCTGGCGGCAATCCTCCGGTACTCCAGCTCCTTGTAGCCAATACTGATCTTCTTCCGGTCATAATGGGTTATTTGTTCCTGCTGGCCGTCGGGTTTATTTATTGTCTCGACCTTCAGCACAGAGTCAAGCCTGAGGTCAACCATTTCAGCTTCTTCCTGGTCGAAAAAGGACAGCGGTAAGGCTTGCAGGGTTATATGATCCTTATTGTCCTTGCCGAAGTAAACCATCTTGGTGGACTTTTGGTCATAAAAAAGCATATGATACCTCCGAAGCCCCTCGCTGGGAGGGGCTTAGTTTAGGTTGTGTAGCTGGTCTTGGCGTTGGTAAGCTCGACCTTGAACGTATTATCCAGGAACGCTTTGCCCTTGGCCTTCACCGTGATCCTGCCCGGTCCACTAATGTTGAGGGGATGATTAATCAGGCGAACGCTCGGAATGGTGATTTTCAGGATGTTGGTAGCGGCAGTGAAGGTAACCACCATCGTCCGGTCGACCGAAGTTTTGAAGTTTGTATACTCCGTCTGGTCGTTCAAATCCATTGTTAGGTCCAGCTCGGCTGCAATTTTACCGTTTGGCCAGATCTTCCCTGCCTGGTTGGCGTTGGCGCTCTTCAGGAGTTCAACTGCTTCCAACTTGTTGTCCAGCTTAAACGAGAAGTCCTCCAGCCGGTCGAAATTCGTACCGCCCAAGGACACGGCCGCCTGGGCCCAAGTGAACGGCTGCGCCGCCTCAAAGGTTGGAGCGGTTTTCGTGATTAGCGCAGCGGACTTGCCCAGCCAATCTGCGGTTGCTTTCAAGATTTTCTGTTTAGCGCCATAGGCAAACTGCAGGGCGTTTACCACCATGCCGGCATACTGCCATGCTTGGGCCAGGTCCCTGTGGATTTCAAGGGTATACGATGGCAGGTAACAGTCTGGGTCGAAGGCGCTGGCGGCCGGGGTGAAGGTGTGCGTGTACGGGTTGACTCCAGTAACAGCTACCGCTCCCAAGGCAGACCGCAGGAGGTAGCCTATGCTGGTCGGCCTGGTTCCAACAATAGTGCTGCCCTTCACGCTTACCAGGCCTGGTATGTTTTTATTCTCGAACCGGCTCTCCTTAATACTTGGATCTTCAACCTGCTCAATTTCCTCGACGATGGTTTCGGAGTCCAGCGGGATGTAGTCGGTTGCAGCCACTGGGGTATTCCAGGTTACTTCCCGCCCGATTCCTATGTGCCCCATGGATCCATAAGGCATTATGTATCAGCTCCTTCCGTGAGTTCCTCGGCATCCGCGGGGGTCTCGGTCACCCTCTCAAAAATGCCGGTCGAAAAAAGAACCGGGTCAAAGTCCACGACTTGGCCAGGCTCAAAGATGCCGAAGCCCGGGACCTCCCGGGGCTGTTCGGCTATACATTTCATGGCTTACGCCCCCTTTATTCTGGGCTGTAGATACTCCGGAGTGTATGTCAATTCTGCCGCATGCAGCAATAAGGTCTCCCCAGCGTCGACTGTCAGGTATTTGATGTGCTTGACAAACCCGTAGCCGATAACGCCGTTTAGCGTCGGATTTCCCCCTAGGACATAGCGCACCTTGTGGGCAAGGCTCCTTACCTGCGCTTCTCCGTCTTCAGGCTTGGCGGCCTGCTGGTAGAGCTGTATCTTGATGACCGGGTTGTTTTTGTCCTCGGCAGCCGTGTACGGCTCGAAGTCCTCGTCCTCCGGAAAAATGCTGGCCGCTGGGTGGATGGATGGAATCATGCCGTTTACCAGGTACCATTTCTTGATGTCAAATAGGGTGCTGTCCTGCGACAATATTTGTTTCAGGGCATTTAAAACATCGTCAATCTCAGCCATCGCCAATCACCCAATCTTCGAGAATACGGACTATCTGCTGCTTTTCGTCGGGCTGGATAACTAGGTAAGGCCTGGCCGGAATCCTGATGGCGGGGCGGGTTACGCTCTTTACTATGACCTGGTGACCAGCAGACACTAAAAAGGCCAGGGCCTTCTTGTTCCTCGGCCTGATCACGACGCTCCCGATAGTCCCGCCCAGTTGGTGTATCCGGGCATAGGGCAGAGATGAACCGACCCTTACTTCGGTGTCACTTACGGCGGCAGTAATGGATTTCCGCAGGTCACCCTTGACCTGAAGAATCTTATATCCGGAGGCCCTAATTATTGTTTGCCGGATTATATTGTCCCTGGCCCTGCTGCCGGCCCTCTGAAAGCGCCTGGTCTCGGTAGCCCGCCCAACTTCCTGTGCCTGCATCGACAAAAGGGTTTTGGGGCTGCGTGGCGCCCACCGGTTCGGCCGGCCCTCTGCCTCGAAGTTTTTATTCACACCCATCAGCACGACGTTTGCCACATCGCGCAGTGGCGGCTTCAGATTCTTCCCCCGGGCAATCATCTGGGCCAGTTTCCTCTGCAGTTCGTCGGTACCTTCAATGTCGACGTAGATTTGCATATTAGCCCAGCTCCTCGAGGGCGGCTTGAATCGGGCTTACATAGCTGCTGCCGGTTGTGGAGCCAATCGGTTTCCGGGTTGGCGGCTGGGGTCTCGGGACTTCGACCACGCCCGGCTCGCCTTCTAGCAGATTCTTTTCCACTACATCCCGGAGGTCATGTTCTGCCCGTTTGAAATAGACTTCTGCAAGGCTCGTTTGGTCCTTCATGCGGTCGGAGTAGTGTTTGTCCAGGACAAAAGAGGCCGCCATATCCGCCGCAATGCTTTGGATAATCGCCGGTACCGGGTCCGCCAAGGGAACGGTGTACCGCTGCTTCAGCGTTGCGTTAATGCGCGTTTCAGCTTTGGTTATAAAGCCTGTTACCTCGCCAGGGTCTATTTCTGTGGGGTCTATGAGTTTACATAGGGCCCGCACGTCCTGATCGGCACAGTAAGGCATCTTACATCAACTCTTCCGGCGGGACTTCCTGCTCAATCACTTCGGCAGCGCCCAGGGAGACCAGCCGGGCAACTTGTGACTCCGGACAGTCGAATTCATTCCCTGGGACATATTGGTTAACGCCATCGTCGATGCAGGCCTTGGCCCTCATCAAGACGGGTTTTTCGGGTGCATCATTATTCTTGGCCATGGTTAAACCTCCTAACTCAAAATAGAGGTGAAAGAGGGCCCAAGGGCCCCCTCTGACTACAGTACGGTTGCAGAGACGATCCAGTTGGGGTGATAGACCCGGGGCAGACCGTAAATACCTACAGTCACATCCACATACGGGTTTTTCTCCTGGCTGGATTTGTCTTCGATGATGGCGAACTTGCCAGGCTGCGGGTTGTCGATGCCGCCGTTATGCAGGGACAGGGTGGACGCGAAATCCATGAGGAGCTCGCCACCTAGTTCGCTATTGGAAGCGCCGCCGATTAGAACGAACTTACCGTCCGGGACGAACAGGTTAAAGTCGGTGCCATCGGAAGAGTAACCTTCGTCGTAGATCACGAAGGTCAGTTCGGGGAAGAAGATCTGCAGGGCTTTGCCGATGTTTCCGAACTGGAGGCTGGCCACAAAGCCGCTTTGTTTGAGCAGGTCACGCAGTTTTTGGTTCTGCAGCAGGGCCTGGGCGGTTTTAAGGTTAAAAACAGCCTTTTGAGCTTTGGCCCCGGTACCCCGGAAGAGAATCAGCCAGTTGGTGATATCTTTAATCGGGTCGGAGTTGACATAATCGCTCCAAAGGGCGGTACCGGTCAGCACGGGCTTATTGGCTGCGGGTAGGTTGTAGTCAACGGTGTACTGGATGCCGTTTTCGTTTACGGTCAGGGTGCCGTTGACCAGGGGCTGCCAGCGGGCCCATTCGACACGGGTTTCAACCCGGTCATCCATTTGTTTGGCGCGGAGCAGGACCCGCTCGCGGCCGGCCCGTTGGTTGTAGGTGCCAGCTTTACGGACATAGAGCAGCTCTTCTTCGTTCAGGCGGAAGCTGTCTTTCCAGTAGCCGGTGCCAAAACGCCTTTTAGATTGGCCGGGCAGCTTAACCACTTTGGGGTCAGTGTTGATCTGGTGAGCGCCAGTCATGCCGAAGGAAGCGTCGAACACGTCGTATTCGATGAGCTCAACGTATTCGTTAACGACCGGGCAGAAAGCAGCGCCAATGAAGCGCTGGGTGTCGACGATACGGTTGCGGACTATATGGGTTATGTCTTGGGTGGTTGGAAATGCTAAGCTGGGCAATGTAATCCCTCCCTATGGTTTTAATTATTAGCAGGGCACAATCAGGCTGCCGTCAAAGCAAGACCGTGCGCCCATGCTGGTTTTGGCCGCAGCATCCAGGCCGGTGAGCAAGCTCTCCTTGAAGATGCCAGCAATGTAGACATCAGCAATGCTGTCACCGCTAGAGGCGGGAACACCGCTTTTCAGGATGCCTACTGCAGTTTGGGATCCGTCAACATTGGCGGCGGCGTAGGGCTTAAGCTTACCGCTGGCGGTAATTTTGCCAAGCACGGTGCCGGCTACCATGTCAGTGCCTTGTGCAAGGATCGTGGCCGGTAAGGCGACATCGTGTTTGAGAATGGAACGAATCTCTACTGCGGTATAAGTTGCGGTTGTGGTGGCTCCAGGTTGGCTAGGCATTGATTAATCACTCCCTCGCTAAAATCGCTTAAAATTGAAAGCGGCCGTCCTCGCGGACCTTACCGTTTAGAAACTTGATATCCTCGGCCAGCTGGATTGCATCGGTACCGCCCGGAGGCTTACTTTCAGAACTTCCGGTCTGCCCGAACTTGACTCTGCTTTCCTCGGGCAGGGCCTCCAGCATAGCGAAGGTCTTATCAGCCAGGTCTTGGGTGGCTGTTAGCGGCATATAGCCCCGGTTACCACAGAGGGGCATATTGCCGCAGTATGCGCATTCGCAGCGCCCATTCGGGCCCATCATTTCCCCGCCGTTGTCGGCGAGCTTCACGGTTTCGACGCCTGCAACAGCTGCCAGGAGCATTTCCTTGGCCTTGTCAACCATGGCCGGGAAGACACCCTTTTTCACCAGGTCATTGGCCCGGGTATCGATGCTGGTTTTAAGGTCTGCCAGCTTGGTTTTGCGGTCGGTCTCGGACTGCTCTGCCAGCTTCTTCTTGAGGTTTTCGGCCTCCGCAAGCTTGGCCTTCACATCGTCCGGCAGTTCTCCGGCTGCAGGCGGGGTTGCGGGCGGGTCAGCCGGTTTTCCGAAGCCTTTGAAGAACTCAGTAAATCCCTCAGAGAGTTTCTTCAGCCAGCTGGTATTTTCGTCCAGCTTATCGTTGAGCGTTTTGGGATCAAAAGTCATTGTTTCGACCTCCTCGTAGTCCATATAGATTGTTTCCGGCGGGTCCGAGAGGACCATGGCCTCGGGCAGCCGGGTCAGGAAAGGCTCGTTGGTGAGACTTACGGCTGATAGCACTGGGCCCACGCTCTGGCCGGTTTCCTTGTTGAAGTAGTTTGGCGTGTACTCAGCGCTGGCGAACCGGTACCGCTTATCCCTAACCGCATCCACCACTTCCTGATTGGTCGGGTTGGCCACCGCATAGAGAACGTCACCTTCCTGCACAAGATCTTTAACCCAGCCCTCCGCCGGCGCGTCTCCAAAAGTTGTCTTGCCCTCCTGGTCATGGCCTATCCGGATAAACGGGTCACGGCCCAGGGCCTGATTCCGGAAGTTTGCCTTCATGGCGTCGAACATTTCCTGGGTGCCGATTATGGGCCCGTACTTGGGATGCTTCCACGTGCCCAGCCGGAAAAACGGGATTTTCAGCAAGGTATCACCCCCTTAAAATGCCGCGTTGTATCGCAAGGTGCCCTTATCACCATGATCACGTTAATCAACTCCCCTCAGGCAAAAGAAAAAGCGCCTTAATTTAAGGCACTCTTGGCTCCGTTCAATTCTTCCATTTGCCGTTTCTTTTCAGCTTTCGCCTCGTTCAGGCGTTGTAGGAATTGAGTTTTTTTATTTTGGTCCTTTGTTTTGGCTATCCGGTCGCTGTAATAGTCAATCTTGGCCCGGAGGGCTTCGATGGACTTGTTTATCTTGGTTACTGGGTACTCTCGATTGCAATGCGGGCAAACGAAATAGAGTTGTTGAATGCCGTTACCCACACCCCTCCTTTGAATCGACCCGGATTCCAGTATAAATTCCTTCTTGCAACTCTCTTCGTCGCATATCGAAGTTGACTTCGGAATGTTCAATTTCTTCCCCCCCACTACCATTATGCCGTTTTCCATCCCTTTGGTAAAGCGGCCACATTAGACCAATCCAGCTTATCCTCGTCAATCTTCTGGTATTTGCTCAGCACCGGTGTCAAGATGCTCCTGCAGTGCCCGTGGAGGGGCGGGGTGTTGTATTCCAGCCTCGGGTCATCCAAAGCCATGATTAAGCCATGCCGGGTCCTGCATTGGTCAGACGTCCGCTTGTCCATGATGGCCGAAAACTGGACGTAGTCAACACTGGGCGACTGATTGAAAAAGTTCAACCTACCCCTGTTGTAGGCGTAGGTCGTTTCCGTTGTGGTTATGAGACTGGCCCGGTTCCGGTTGGACTGGAGGAGCTGCTGAATCTTGGCTTCAATGTCCTTCCTTGGGGTACCCATCAGCATATCAACCAGGATCTGCTTAATCTGGGTTGTCACCTGGGCTTCAACGTCGCCGGCCAGGATGAGCTCCTTAGCGTTCAACACGGCCAAGGCTTCCTTTGGCTGCACCCACATGCTTTCAAAGTTATTCAGCACGTTCAGGCTGTCCTCTTCGGCCAGCTTCTGCTCGTACTTGTCGATGATCTTCTGAGTTTCAACCGCCCCATGGGCCTGGCCGTAAGTAAACATACCGTGGATGTGGTTTGTCAGCAACTTCCCTAGTTCCCCTGAGCTTGGCAACGTGTATGCGGCGATTTGCTCTGCCCTGACCTTCCCCGGCAGATTGTCAAAGATTCCGGCCAGCCATTTTTCCCAGCTAAGTAGCAGCTGTTCCTCTGAATCATCCAGCGTCGCCCTCATTTCCCGTTCCAGGCGGTTCAACTGGCTCACCGCCTCCCGGGGTCCGCATCATGCGGTTATACTCCTTAAGGATTACATCGTTTGCCTTCTTGTCAGGCGGGGTTGGCTCCCGCTCTGGAGCACCGAACTTAGACCGCATCCACATGAAATCCTCACGGTCCTCTGGCTCAAACAATCCCCGGTTGACCATCTTGTCGAAGATGTCAGAGAAGATCTGCAAGTCATCCGGGCTCTGCTCAACGTCGGCAAAGGAGCCGTAGTCATCCTGCGGGCCGAAGTTGATTTCGATGAGCCGGCGCACCAGCTGCTCAAGCAGCACCTCGGTGATGTTCTGCCGCAGGTTATTCACCGTGGACTGGTAGACGTCAAAATGAGCCTTGCCCATGGCGTAGCTGCCTGTGTTGGTACCCTCGTCCATCACCAAGGGTGGCACCAGTAGTCCGCGGTAAATCATCTTGTTGTAATACTGAACCGCATCCAGGAAGTTCTTGCCTACCTCGCCTGTGTGGTTGGTCAGGGCCTTGACGTCAGTTCCCTGCAGAAATGCCAGGGCGCTTTTGGCGTTCAGGTTCGACAGTATGCGAAGCGTATATTCTAGGGCTGTTACCCGCCGGCCTTCGTTATCGGGGTCATCCATATCTTGGTCGGGCACGGTTGCCCCAATCAAGGGCACTGCAAACCGGTCCAGGGCCGTGGCCCAACTCTTCAACAGAGCGTCCTTCAGGAGCCAGTTCTTGTAGACCCGTTTCAGGGAGCTGTTACCGTAGTGGTTGCCGAACCGCTTCTGGTGGGTGTAGATAATGCACTTGTCCGTCGGTATCGGTACGGGTGCCCCGATGAACACCCGCCACTGCAACACCCCTTCGTCGGTCAGCCTGCCGGTGTTACGGTCTACGTTGAACCAGACTGTTCTTGGGTGATAGGTTGCTAAATAGTCCAGCCAGATCTTCCCTTTGTCGGCCTTGTAGACTATTTCCGTAGCTGAGTACCCGGCCCAAATTGCGGTTAGGATTTCCTGCACGGCCAGGACAAGGTTGCCGTCCATTTGCTCGAAGCACTTGTTCACGAAATCGGCAATCTCTTGCTTCTCATGCTCATAGGGCCCGAGACGGGACATGACGGAAAGCACCAGGTAGTCAATACCGCTGGCCACCGTCTCATCCATGAGATACATCTTCTCGTAGGTGTCCACGCCGATAGAGTCGGGGTTTGCGATTGCCGTGTTAAAGTAAAACAGCCATTGGTTAAGCTGGCTGCCGTACTGCTGAAGGTCTACCGTTGTCTTGGCCAAGTGTAATCACCTACCAGTTGATCTTGTTTCCTAGGGTCTGGCCGCCGGCCGCTCCGCTGACACGCCTGTTGCCCATGTCATCCTCACAGGCGTACCGGGTTGCATCGATGGAGTGGTTATCCCTGTCCACCAGCTTGTTTTTGATGTTCCCATCGGCGTCGGTCTGGTAATCTATGTCCTCAAACTCCTTAGCAGTGTGCGGCGTTCGCCTGGGGTCAATGATTATCTCCTCCAAGTCATCCAGCCACTTTTCGCCGTACTCAACGCTGCCTGGCCCCTTTATAGCGCCTTTGATTCTCAGCCTGTATTCGCGCATCTCATCGATGCTCTTCGGCTCCGCGCTGTCGGCAATAGTCATCACCCGGCCGGAGAGATC
>JAJYNB010000146.1 GCA_021786555.1 Bacillota bacterium
GGGAACAAAATCTGGAAGCTGACATCACCCCGGAACTGCTTACGTTAGCTCATGTCTCTAGCGAGGGCAACATTAAGCTGCGGATTGGCGATGACAGCAGCTACAGTCTACTCAACCACCGTGACTGCGAGCTGTACGTAGATAAGTACAGCGGCAAACCGGAGATTAGACCGCTCTCTGGAAACAACACTGGTCTGATTGCGGAAATCATCACCTTCGATGCTCCCCAAACTGCCGATGCCCTAATCGACTTCGAGACTAATCGTCGCACTAACCTTGAAACCCGCCAGGGCGAACTTCAGCCGGAATTCGACCGGCTAATGGAGGAGTATAATGTCAAGCAGGCCGCTGAAAAAGCCCGCAATGAAGTTGAAGAAGCCAAGCGCAAGGCCGAACGGGAAGTTGAAGAAGCCGCCAAAAAGGTGGAGCGGGAGCGGCTGGAGGCCGACAAGCTCCAGTGGATTCAGCAGCACGGCGACGACTACCTCCGCGATGCCGTGGCCCTTGGTTACGACTGCCAGCGGGAGTATGTTGCCCAGCGGACAGACATGGAGTTCCCCGGCTACGTCGTCGATTTCGACAACAACGCCGTGTGGAAATCCCGCTCCTGCCCCAGCCGTGAGGCCCTGGCAGAGGTTAAGGGCCTCATTGCAAAGGGCTACCAAGCGGAGGTGGTTTGGCTCACCTGCCCACCTTGGGAGCTGGATGAGTTCGAGGCCGGCGAAGCTGTTGTGATTCGCAGCTACCTGGGCAAGTACGACCTGGTTAAAACTGTATAGTCTATAGTCCCGGCCACTTGGCGGGACTGCGGTGTAGCGAGTGCGGGCCGCCTGGAATCTCTGTAGACGCAAGTCTATGTTTTCGGGCGGCCTGTTAATTTTGAGAGGAGTGATTTAGTGAGAATCCAAATTCCGGCATTTATTCGCAAGCATCTCAAAAGACCGATCTACTACCATGACTATTGGGGCATAGTGGAGATTAAGATTGATCATGAACCTGACAAACTCAAGCAATCGGATTCCGACTCCTAATCTATTATCGCTTTATGAGGATTTGTTTTACTTTTTGCAACATACCTTGGGGGTATTTTCGTAATCCCCTGGCTGTTTTATATATCCAAAAGGAGTGATGCATAATGTCAGACTACACCAGACCAACAATCCACCTCCGCTCCGGCCTGGACGAACAAATCAGGTCCCGCGGCAATCGCAGTACAGTTATCTCCCGCGACCTGGAGCGGCTGTATATCCTGTACCGCCGGGCGTTGACCTCTGTCAAGCTCACCACAGAGGAGGCCTGCCTCATCGTGGATGTGCTCAACGGCAGCATGATGGATGCCAATACCGCCCGGATGCTGTGGGCCAATATTGCTGATGCTGTGAGCATGAATGGCTTGGGCAAAAAGTGGTCAGTCGATGGTCCCGCCCTGGTTGAAAAGCTGCGCAGTCTGAGTGATATCCAAGCCATGGCCGTGATTGATGCAGCGGAGCGGTTTTGGCAAGGGCCATACCGCGAAGCGGATATTTATGATGCAGCCGAAGAGTGCTTTATGGTTTGAACCGCCTCCGGGCGGTTTTCCTCTGCTCAAAACAAAACAGACCAGCTTTCGCCAGTCTGTCTTGCAGGAGGGAGAGAATGAGATTGACAATTTCGATCATGACTATCATACCACACTAAGTTGCCCTTGTGTTCCGCCCATTGTCCACTGATTGTCCGTTTTTCGGATAAACGCCAAGGCAACGGGCCATTTGCTCCATTGCCTGGTTTCTCTCTTCGTAGTATGCAGTCTTGCTCATACGAATCTTAATTTCGTATATATGCCAGTCTCGGACACCCTCTATGTACCGCAAAACGATGATATTCCGGGCCGTCTCCCTGAGTCCATCCAGAGCTGCCTCAACCTCTTGAATTTCCCTCTCTAGATTCACCAATTCAATCTCTTTCGGACTGATTTCCTCATGCCCCTTACCGCCACCCTCCCCGTAGTTGGCGATTACCTTGGCATCAGGCAGAACATCCCGCATGAGTTGTAACCGCAATATCCTGGCCCTGGACTTATTGTACTTGTGACCCTCTAATCGCTCCGCTAATGCGATATACCAATGTTCTTTATGTATTTCCCGCTTTTTCGCCACATACTCCGCCCTCTGCTCCATCCGGTCGCCCCTCCTCTGTTAAAACAAGTTTCCTTGGCTGTCTATCATCCCTTTATAGCCGCACCCTTTGCACTTAGCGTGAAAACTGGCACCGTCAAATCCTGTTAATTCGAACCCGACAAAAAATGAATGCCAGCAGATCGTGCAACACAGTCTTTTGAGTAATTCCTTCACGCCAACCCCGCCTTTCTAATTTTCTAACACTTTACAGCAGCTTTAGGCGCGTTCTTGAAAAGTGTGTTACAAACCAACGCAGGAGCCTCCACGATTAACCCTTCGTTAAAATCTATAGTTGCATTAATTATTACTTGCTTTTTGGTGCCTATCAGCTTGATAATCAGCCAATTATGTATCTTGTTCCAAATGTTCGCAATAAACTCAGTCACCGCCTATCACCTCCCTCACTACCCTTAATATTGTCCTGCCCCCTGCTATAAAACCTATTTCCCACATGATTCCTTCGCCTGCTTCCTCACTACCTGCGGATACTGCTTCCAGGCGTTCCTGTCTGACAGTACCTTGAGCATTTTCCGTTTGTTTGGCTTTCTTTTGGCCATCATGACACCTCCAGTTCAGTTATCTCCACTTCTACCCGGGGTGCTTTCTTGTCCACCCCGCCCTTGATCAGTTTCAGTTCCACATGCTCAAAGCTGTCATCAACCAAGATTCCAGCCGAAACCAAGCCGTCCATAATGAACTTGCCGGAGTAGTTGTCGGGGTCGCGCCTGGCATTGCTTGGAAAAAAGTATTTCAACGTTACTTCTGCTCTTGCAAAGCCGCATTTCCTGATACCGCCTATCCCGAGTTGTTGCCGGGCGCAGGCCCAAACCAGTTCACCCCACCGTTGCTTTTCTTTGTTCGCTTTTTGATTGTGCCATCTGGCCCACTCGTTTAGGCTTGGCGGGATTTCTGGTATCACTATGACTACCGCCACGTTCTGTCCTCCCCTCCCATTTGACCAATTCTTTCCCGCACCTTGGGCAATACTTCCACGTGCTGCACGGGTGCGTAGCCAAACGATCATGCGACCCGCGACTGCTCTTGTTGATTCGGCATTTGTTCGGGCATGTCAGGACTGGCATTGGTATCACCCCTCAGTACCGCTTCCCGTGCAACCTGGGCCTCTGCCGGTTGCGCTCCATCTTGGCAACTATGGCCGCCTCCAGATCGATGCCGTAGCCGCCGCATAAATCCGCCACCCGGATAACCACGTCAGCCATTTCCTCTGCAAAGTTTTCTACATCGCCCTCTCTGTGTGCTTCCAACGCCTCGGACAGTTCACTATGTATTAGTGCGATTAGTGTCCCGGTTTTCCGGAGCATGTCCCAAAACCCCTTATTTAGCACACCTCTTAAGCAACTTCCGGGTCAAAGTCATGTGCTCCATCATCCCAGGTTTCATCCTCCCACACCAGGCGATCGATCCGGTCAAATGCACACGGCCTAATTTCAAGTAAATCTTTAGCATCATAAACATCCATGATTGATACTTGTCCGTTTCGTTTGGCTATCTGTATGTTCCGAATTTCAGCAGCCATGCCCTTGCTCATAAAAGTCATCCACTGTTTTGGATGTGTTCGCCTCAGCATGGCCATGTGATTATTGGGATAAAGCAGGTCCGTGCCGCACCCCATGCACCCGTTGCGTTTAATCTTGTGATAGGTCCCGTCTTTATCCTTAAAGCCCATGTCATATAAAGATGAGTACGGTACATTAAACCTCTCGATGTATGCCCAGATGTCATCATCCGTCCAAATTGACAGAGGATTGCAGTGCCAGAATGGGTCTCCGCTCTCCCCTCCCAGGTGCGGACGATGAGACTTAAACAGATATCCCCTGGTAATGAAATTTGTCTGTCGTGGCCTGCTCTCGGCAGCCATAAGTCCTTTAAAAATTACATCAACATCTAACTCGGCCTGAAGCCGTTCGCTTGGCTCTTTTTTCAGAACATCACAGCAGGCCTGCGAGAATTTGCACTGCTTAAGCAATTGGTAATAGTTCAGTAGTTTCGGGTCATCACTCTGACTTTTCGAGAAGCGGAGAAAACAGTCAATATTGATTCGTCTGGCTTTGAGTTTTGAAGCAGCTTTTCCTAACAATGGCCATCCGTACTGGTCCATACACCACCAGTAACCTTTGCGTGTTCCGGCCGGCCAAATCAAACCTTCTTTTTCAATTTCTTCGCGCATATAAGGAGGGCAAGCAACCTCAAGCGCCCTGGTACTTTTAAGTTTACCGTCCGGTTTAAGAACTTCATGAATCCGGTCTGTTCTGATAAGAAAATCTAATATCTCTCTTTGTGCCGCGTATTTTAATCCTTCTTCTTCTGTCCGGCAAGGCATGGCTTCGTAGAAATTACCTCTGCCCCAATCTTTTTTCAACATGCGGGCAAACTTTACGCATTCCGGATATTCAACTCCAGTGTTACCGTAGATAATCACTAAACGGGCAGCTTCCTCAGGGAAATGAGTCATGATTAGGTGCCAGAGCACCGTGCTGTCTTTGCCAGCGGAAAATGCTATTGCGACTCGACGACGGCATACATCAAATGCCGATTTTATGGCTGATACTGCGGTTGTAATTTTATAATCTAAATCACGGTTTTGCTCCTGCTCTAAATCGCGATAGCTAATAAACATCCAATCACCTCCAGTGTCATTTTAATCCGCACCCTTCGAACAAGTTGTCCACAGGTTATTTACACCCCAAACAGTTGCCCTTGTTCCCGCTCCTTGGCCCAAGGGCTGTACTCCTCCCACCGGCAGACTTTATATATCCGCCCGTTCACCCAGCGGGCAAAGTGCCTGAGTTTGGTATCCGGCTTTTGATTGTAGATCATTACATATGGGTCCACATTAAGCTCCCGAATTCTACGGAACCGATACATATCTTCTTCAAAGCTGGTGTTAAAGCCCACCAACATAAAACACATGTGTTTCCAAGTCTTAACGTGCTGTGATAGAATTTTGATGCCCTCTAACACCGGCCTCTCGAAGCTCATCAGATCCCAAGCGTAGTGGATACTGCGCAGGTGCTTCACTTCAGCCAGGGCCTTCGCTATTTCCAGAGTTAGTAACCTCACATCTATCCCCTGGGTAATATCAACAACTAAGCCCCGCTCCTTTATTTCCCGGAGCTTGTCCAGACAGTGCGGGTCCGCCGTGAGGTTGTTGTCCAACAGGATCAATGCATCACTCCTGGGGTTAATAATGTCCCTGATTTCATTCTCCTGCTGGAATTTCCCCTCCGCCTTGGGCACCACACAAAATCCGCAGCTCCTAATGCACCCCCGGCTAGTGAACCCGATGCCGGCATTAGCAATTACCTCAGCCTTTTTCAATTTGTTTTCCTTTTTGCCAATGCCTCCCTTGATCCGCGTGTAAATAAACTCGCGCGTGTATAAGTCGTAGTCCGGTTTGCAGTTATGGATTTCCAGAGGGAGTTTAGTTGATAAATCCCATCCGGTACCGCCAATCTCCATATGAGGGTACTGGCGTTTCAGGGCTTCGACTTTTTCCCGGGACCGGGTGAACACTACTGAGCAGTATAGTTTGTCTGCGGTGAAGTCGTTGAGGGCTACCTCATACCCCTGCTGTTTGTGGTAGGTGGATAGTTTCATCAGAGCGAGATTTGGTAGCTTGGAGTCTAGATCAATTAGGCCAATTCGCAATTGCTTCCCCCCCTAGCTTAACCTCCTTGCTATCTCATAAACCACCGTCTCAGTGGCTCCATTTCCGGCCTGCTTGTACAATTGGCTGTCGCTATTCACCGATGCAGCCTTGTCAAATACCTCGTCTGAGGTTCCTTGGAGTCTCCAGCACTCACGGGGAGTAATCTTGCGGATTTGATATCCTTGCGTTACGCCGATATTGCAATTTGTATCCAGCGAACCGGCATATTCCTCTTTGAACATCCCCCCGCCTGGTGGTTGATTTCTCGGCCTTAAGATCGATTGTGTTGCCCAAGTGTCCAGCGTATACTTTTTATCGGGGTCATGGACTACATCTGCAAAGACCCATATCCCAGGCGTATCTCCACCGCCCTGCGCTCTTATTGGTGGGGTAATATCTTTCCGAACTCTCCTTGTTCTCCCAGGACCATCATCGGCTATCATATACAATCCCGTATTAGCCCCTTGACCGCCACCTTCGCCGCTAAGGGTACAGCTTAACCCCCCCCTCAGGGTCATAAACCCTTTCTCGCTGACTTCCTCCGATAACTTGCTTAAGAGTTTTTTCGTTGCTTCCTCCGATAGGAAATACTTGGGGTCTGGATTCGGTTCCAAAATCTCGGTTAAAGCACGCGAAGAATATCCGTTCTCGGTTTTGAGGGACTCCGAAGTCTTTAGAGTTAAGCACTTGTGCTTGGACATCATAATCAAGTTGCCCCAGGATATAGAGGATTGTGGCGAGTGTTCTCCCTTCGTTGTGGCTGCGCAGCCCGTCAACGTTTTCAAGGAGTAAATATTTAGGTCGGAGTATTGATGCGAAGCGTGCAATTTCAAAGAAGAGAGTTCCTCTAGCGTCCTCGAAACCTTTTCGGAGTCCAGCAATTGAAAAAGCCTGGCACGGAAAGCCGCCGGTGATAATGTGTATTGGTCCGTAGTCTCGCCCAAGCTGTCTAACAGACTCATCTGTGACTGTGGTAATGTCATGCGCTGTCCACTCTCCTTCCGTGTTATGTATGGCTTCATAGGACTTCCTAGCGTACTTGTCCCATTCGACATAGCCAATGCACTTATGGCCGGCCCGCTCCACGCCCCGACGAATGAATCCGGCTCCCGCGAACAGGTCAAGAAACCTCACTCCGCGTCACCATCCCCTCTGCCCTCCACAACTCCCGGATGCGATAGGTGTACATTGTCCCGCTCCTAAAGTCCTGATGCACCAGGGGCCGCTCAAAGCACCTTGCATATGCTGCGTTCAGCTTTTGTGCCTCTCTGACCTCCCGCATTAGCTTCGGGGCCAGTTCTACCCCGCTCGACCAGGCCTGCTGCTCTTTTGTGGCTTTCGGCCCTGGCTTTTTGTTTAAGCTCCCCTTTGGCCTGCCCATATTGCACCTCCCTGAAATATTTGCACCCAGGCCGTTGGTCGGCCAGGCCAACGTGAACCTGTTTCGCCGGCGCCCCTAGTGGAAAGGCCCGGCAGGGCAGGACACCTGGATGGTTGCCATGTTGCTCAAAAAGGAAATTGTTCGTCCGCCCCGTCATTGTGCCCCGGCTCTGGTTGGCCCTTGGCTTTGGCATATCGAGCCTCATCCGCAATAACCTCTGTAACCCATCTCTTTTGCCCATCTTGGCCATCATAACTGCGCACCCTGATTGACCCCTTCACCGTCACCTGCTGTCCCTTCTGGAGGTCATTTCCGAGGTATTCTGCTAACTTGTAGTTGCCGCGATCAAATGCGACACAGTTGATGAAATCTGTTTCTTTTTCGCCTTGGGCGTTCTTGAAATTTCTATCGACTGCCAAGGTAAAATTTGTTACGCCAACCCCTTGTTGGCTATATCTTAGCTCAGGTGGTTTTGTTAACCGCCCAACTAAAACGACTAGGTTCATGCTTTCCCACTCTCCTTTGCTTCCAGGCTTTCTAACGCTTCGGCTATGGTCGGCCGTGGTGCCCAGGCGTTCACCTGGCAACCAAGAGTGTGGCGAAATCCCAGGTTTGCCGTCCGGCACAACTCACATACGCCATACTCACCGTATCTGCGTCCGGGGATTTCAGCGGGTTCCCAGTGTCCGCAATCAACACAAGTCATGACTACCGACGTGGCCTCCCCTGTTATTTCAAACCTGCGAACACTCCCTCTTTTTTTACACTCGCCACAATAGCCGGTAGCAATGTAGATTGCCTCCCCTTCGATAACTATGGGCTTAATCTCCTTTTGTGTTTTCAGTAGATTATAGCAATGCCCGCATAAGGTTATCCGTTGCTTTTTCATGGCGTGGCCTCCTCTGAACTGCTATAAAACTTGCAACGGCTCACACAGTCTCCGCCCGTCAATCGGCATCCCGGAATAAATCCGCCTTCGCAAGGGATTGCGTATTTGCATTTCATGGCGTGGCCTCCTTCAACACATCCTTGATCCGATCGATCGCCAGCCCGCAAATGCTCGTATCGCATGCGGCCGATGCTTCAAGAAATAGGGTCAACAGTTTCCGCAGGCGTTGATTCTCGGCCCACTCCTGCTCCACAACGGCCCGCAGGTGCGGGAGGAAGGATTCGAGTTCCTGCACTCTTGCCTCAAGCCGTTTGTTTTCCTGAATCTCGGCTGCGAGCATATCGCCGATCGCCTTGATTGTGGCTACAACATCGACTTCATGCGGTTGTCCTGCCATATTGGGTACGCTCATAAACTGTCCGTCTCTCATGCTCACTTGGCATCAACCTCCTCCCTGACCCACTTGCTACCGTCCCAATTAACCGCACTGTCCAGTTCCAACCACCGGTATCCGGTTATCCCGCCCGCCTTGATAGTTTCAACGCAGTTTTCTTCTGTCGGCTTGCTATCCCTAGGGCCATATGGGCAGCCATAGTGAATGTGTGAGCAACCGCCGTTCTTGGTTCTGTGTCGGCATTTATTTTGTTTCAGCCATCCGCAATATCCCATATACCGGTCCCTCCCTATGCGCTACGCGCCATTTGATATTCCTGCCAGCCTTCTGTGATGGTTTCCTCAGTCGCACCCATCGACCAGCACCAAGTCCGGGTTAGGGTGAACTGCTCGTCCAACGATAGGCCATCGTAGGCACCCATCCGGGCGAAGGCTTTGCAGGCTTCATAGACGTGCCAGGTGGTCATGATAACCCCCCCTATTTCAAATCAAACTCCCACAGTCCTAGTCGGCCTTTCGCCGGTATCGGTTCGGGTAGTAATTCTGAATCCTCAAGAATCCATCCGAACCTTCCAAGGCCGAATTCCCCAAAAGGCCAATCGGTTCCTATCTGTGCCTGGGTAAGGTTATCAGTCGGGATGCAGTCTACCAAGTTGCACTTAGCGATTATGAATCCTCTTGGTAGATGTTCTTCTTTCACTCCTGACCATGTACTGCCAGTTAGATCTAACGGTTTACCAACTAACGGGGCCAATCCACCTTGAAACCCCCATACTGATAACAAAACTCTTTGGTCCGGTTCCCACCCTAAACTTGCATGGATATACAACTCCCCCCGGTACTCGGTCTCCCAGGACCGGGTTTCTATTTTCTTGGCCCCAACGGCCACCAAGCTGGCCCAGGGCTGTAACAAACTAATAACCTTCATAGTATCCCTCCCTATGCGCTACGCGCCATTTGATATTCCTGCCAACCCTCTGCAATGACATCCTCAGTCGCACCCATTGCCCTGGCCCAAGTCCGGGTTAGGGTGAACTGCTCGTCCAACGATAGGCCATCGTAGGCACCCATCCGGGCGAAGGCTTTGCAGGCTTCATAGACGTGCCATTCGTTTATGTTGCCTGTGAAAAACTTTTCTTTGATTCGCTCTAACACATTAACCACTCCATTCATACACCGGGTCAGTGAACCGGGTAAACTCCTTCAGAAACTCCACAACAACAGTTCCTACCGGTCCCTCTCTTTGCTTAGCTACAATGATTTCGGTTTTGCCTTTTACCTCTGTTTTTTCCGGGAAGTAATACTCTGGCCGGTAAATGAACATTACTACATCTGCGTCAGCCTCGATGGAGCCTGACTCTCGCAGGTGGCTGAGGCTTGGCCGCTTATCCTGGGTATGCTCGACTGCCCTGGACAGCTGGCTTAAGGCAAGGATTGGCACTTTTAGCTCCAGCGCCATCATTTTCAGCGCTCGGGTGATTTCCCCGATTTCCCTATCCCTGGTGGCGGTTCGGTTGTTTCCGCTAATCTGCTGTATGTAGTCGATAACCACAAGGTCAAGCCCCTTCTCTAACTTGGCCTTCCTGCATCGGGCAAGAATCTCATGAACCGTAATCCTTGGAGTGTCATCAATCATTACGCTTGACTGTGCAATCCGACCGGCTGCATCAATAAGCTTCTTTTCCTCCTCGGTGTTGAGTACCCCTAACCTCACCCTCTGGCCATCAATCATTCCGTGATTAACGAGCAATTTTTCGATGATTTTCTGCCTGCTTGTCTCCAGGCTAAATACAGCCACCCGCTTTTTCTTGAATATCGCAGCATATCCCGCGACCTGAATTGCCCAACTGGTTTTCCCCATTGCCGGCCGGGCAGCCACTACAATTAGCTGTCCTGGATGGAAACCGGCCGTCCATACATCTAACTTTCTGAATCCGGTCTGTATCCCAATGATCCCTTGGCCTGGTTTGCGCAACAGGATTTCATCAACCACTTCATGCGCTATCTCATAGGCATCCTGCAAACCGCCCTGCCCTTTCGTCTCTAGTGCCATGTTGAATATACCCCGTTGAGCTTCGCCTATGAGTCCCTCAATGCTCTCATAGTCACCATATGCCTTTTCGATAAGAGCACCTGCCGTCTGTATTAGCCGCCTGGCCACAGCCTTTTCCCGGACCACTCTGGCATAATGACCGGCATTGGCCGCTGTGGGCACTATGTTGGCAAGGCTTGCGACATAAGTTATGCCTCCAACTTTGTCCAGGCGGTTCTTTTTCAGTAACTCGTCCGGTAATAGCGTTAAGTCCACCGGCGTGCCCTCATCTTGCATTTGGCACATAACTTCAAACAAAACCCCATGAGATTCTCTGTAAAAGTCCTTCCTGGTGATAATAGTCCGGACCTCAGCAATGGCTTCCGGAGCTAGCAACATTGAACCTAGCACCGATTGCTCGGCGTCCATGCTGTGCGGCGGCACTTTGTCCAGCATCATACTAGCCCACCAGCCTTCTCGTATTCGGCCAATATCTTCTCCATGTAGAGTTCGCCGTCGTTTTTTTTGCGCTCAGGGGGTCTTTCGTGTATATCAGGTGCCCTGGGTTTCTTGGCTTGGACCTCAAATACCTTGGCATCGTTTTCTTTGACTTGTTCCACGGCGAATAGTTTTTTATCTACCCAATCTTTAAGTCTGATTTCAATATTGGAAAAACTTCGCGCCCCTTTATTTATGCCTCTTTTGACCGCCAGCAAGGCTACATCCCTGGTGACGCCCTTGTTCATGCAGTCCGCTATAAATTTAGGCCAATAGGGGTTGATAGGATTGGCAATGGTTTTGAGCTGCTCGCTGATCTCTTCGTCTTGATAAACGTCCGCCGCAGTGTATGTATGTTCTTTTAAAGAAGGTGAAGGTGAAGGTGAAGGTGAAGGTGAAGGTGAAGGTGAAGGTATACGGTGTTCTTCGGTGATTTGCGGTGTTTGTTGCTGTTCTTCGGTGATTTGCGGTGAAGTTCGGCGTTCTTCGGTGTTGGGCGGTGGAGGGAATTGTGAGCCATTAGTTTCCCTCTTGCCTTTATTGATGTAGGTTTGGTATTTATAGAAACTGGATTCCGGAGTTGCAATATACCATTTCCCTTCAACTTGGTATCTTTGCCACAGGCCCATGGACGCTATTTGGTTAAGCGCCTCCTCCACATCGACACTGGTCACGTCCAGGGCAGGACAGACAAGTAGCTTAAACTGTCGAGGATCCCCGGTCATGCGTCCCCAATCATCCATATGTGGAACCGCCCATGTGTAAAGAAGTAGGGGCAGCGTTCCAAATTGGGCCAACTCCGCAATCTTTGTGTCAGTGCTAATGTCAGTACTTATGTAACGTCTCCTGCTCATCGTATCCCTCCGCCCGCTCACTTCACCGGGACTAACAACTCATCTCCCGGCCTTATCACCGCACTCCGCAGTTTCCCGCCAGTTCCGTTGATCTCCCGTATCCGGTGCACCATTTCGCCTGTATGCGCCCCTGGATACCGCTCCCTGGCGATATCCCAAAGCGTCTGTCCCGCCTGCACCACATACACCTCATACCGCTGCGGCTGCGCCGACTCAGCCCGGTTCGCGTACCAGACCAGGGCCACAACAGTAACAACCAGCACCAGGTAGGCGATCATACTTGCGTATTTTCGATTGGTCATAGGGTCACCTCCGGAAACTCATTATGGACGATTATGTATCCCCCAGTGGTCATTAATCTATTTCCGCGTCTTAATTCAGCCCATTCAATTTTGGTCATCACCCCACCGCCTTCCTCTCTTCCATCTGCCGCCGCATTGCCGCATTAACCAGCTTGTCCAACTGCTGGCTATAGTGTAGCGTTATCTTGTGATTTAGCCCTCGCACCACCGCGCTAACCTCCATTTGTCTCTGGTACTTCAGAAAACGCCTTTTCTCACCTGGGGTCATGTGGTCGAAATATGGGTTGGTCATGCCGGTTCATCCTCCTTATTCATAAAGTCAAACAATGTCGGCATATTAACCGCGGTTTCAGCCGCTCTAAGGTACCCAACACCGAAATACTGAAATCCATGGCGCATATAGTGGTCTATACATATGGCATGGAACGGTTCGATAGTAGGCATCCCTGTGCCTGTGGCGTTTCCAAATAACACCCGGTCCTTTACATGGCAGGCAAAGACCCGGCCAGGCTTCAGTATCCGGAGTAGCTATCACCTTGCGAGGCTCCTGCTTGGCCCTCTGTTGCGCTGTCGGCTTGGGCGGTGGTATGTACTGCTTCATGGGGGCCTCAGCGAGTGTGGGGAGAAGGAGGAGGGCCAGGGTGAGGGCTAGGATTCGCATTGGAGCAGTACGCGTGACATCGGCAACAGCCTCTTTGATCTTCTGCAAACACTTGCCACCATGCAGATAACGGGCCCGCATCAAAAGTCTCATGCATTTACTCGCCCCCCTCCTCTTTCTCAACCGGCCTAAACTCACCGCAAACTATGTTCTTCGGCTCCTCTTGAGCCATTATCACTGCATATTGTTTTTTCTGGCTGATTCTAACTTTTAAGCCGGCGTATATTCCGAAGTCCCCGCCAGCCTTGATGCCCTCGCCAGCCTTGATGCCCCAGCCAGCCTTGATGCCCCCGCCAGCCTTGATGCCCCAGCCAGCCTTGATGCCCCCGCCAGCCTCGATGCCCTCGCCAGCCTCGATGCCCTCGCCAGCCTTGATGCCCCAGCCAGCCTTGATGCCCCCGC
>JAJYNB010000035.1 GCA_021786555.1 Bacillota bacterium
GCTTTGGAGACCACGCCGGTGAACTAGTGAATTTCGACACAAACTGACGTATACTACTCTTCTTCGACATTATTCTACATTGGCGTTGTGTTTTCCTCCTGTTCCAAGTGAGTCTCTAAAAACTTTTTTTACCGTAAGATGTTCTTCGAGATTCGTGCATTAAGGCACAAACCCCAGTATATCGCTATATTATTCGACTATCTTCGTCATATTCCTACATGTTCTGTCGAATTTTTGCGCATTTTTCGCTTAGTTTTGCTGCCAATTATTTACACCCCGCCAGAGCAGTCTCCAATTTGTCAGCCCAGTTCAATTCGACGTGATTCGACATTTTGGGGGACAAAAAACAAGGCGCTTGAAACGCCTTGCTGGTTGGTTGTAGTATTTTGTTCCCTGTAATACCCTACCCGCCGAACTTGGTGCCGTGGCACTGGCTGCAATACACCTTGTTGACCATTTGGTTTACAGGCCGTTCCGTAATTAGACGGTTGACTTCTTCCATTGTGGCGCCGGTGCTTGCCTTATTCGCGCTGGCTGCTCCGCTGGCGGGCTGGACTGCAGCCGGCTTGGCCGGAGGCCTGAGATCGTGACAAGCCAGGCAGTTTTCTATTCCTTTGCTCTTAACCACGGCGCTGTGACCGGAAATCCAGGTTTCATCGTCTTTGTTGCCGTGATTAGGCGGACGTTTGGTATGGCAGTTAAGGCAGAACACGTTGTCGCGGGCATACTCGTCCACAGTTAACTTTTTGTTGCCCAGCGGTTCAACAAAGCCATAAGAGTGGCATTTGTCGCAGGTGTTGATATCCGTTTCTGCGGACTTGCCGTGAGACACCTTCCAGGCGGTCTGGTCCTTGTGGGAAGCCGGAATACCAATCTCGCTGTGGCAGGCGGTGCAGTTAGTGCTTACTCCCCGTTTGATATGGCAGGTAATACAGGTATCCATCCTGGGGTTGGAAAATTTCGGCACCATTTCCTGTGTTCCCACAGCTGCTGTCCACTTGTCAAAGGGAATGGTCGAGGCTTTGCTCACCCCCCGCTCAGACACCAACCCGTGCGTTACCCCTTTATGACAGTCAACACACTGGACCCCATTGGCTATGTGTTTGGCGTGGGGTACGATGATATCCCCCGACGGTGAATACTGGCGGTTCGCCGAGTGACATTTCAGGCAAACAGTATTGGGGATCTCCTTGGTCGCCGGGTACTCAATTGGGCTGGCATAGCTCTTGGTGACGTGCATATATACCTGAACCATGGCGCCAAGCTTATCCTTGACGAGGTTGACAATGCCTGGTTCAATGTGACAGTCGACGCAGCCGATCTGACTGTGTGCCGACGCTTCCCAGGTAGCATATTCCGGCTGCATCTCGTGACAGGTGGAGCAGAAGCTTGAGCGCATGGTGTAGGCAATGCCGCCCACTGTCAGAGAACCAAAGACCAGAATAAAGCCGCTTATCAAGATTATCAACTTGAGCCTGTCTTCCGTCCTGGATAAGTCGAACTTAGGTAATTTGCTTATAATCCTTCTTCCTACTGACATAATTTCACCCCCTTTTGTACAAAGATAAAATAATCTTCGTGCATATATGCACAAGGTTATTCATAATCCAACCTTTGGTTATTCTACAACGGGTGACAAATTCCTCTAACCACAGGGTCATATGTACCGGGTTTTTTGTACTGCAAAATGCGGTTTTATCAACTATTCGCCTCAGGATTTACAAAAACCTGCTGCGGTTTAGAAAAATTTAACGGCAGCTTGCCTGGGCGCACCGAAAAAAGGCCCGGTTAAACCGGGCCAAATGACATGGGTTTCTGCCCCGGCCGCATGGCAGAATAGTCATTGCCGTCAACGGTGCAAAAACCGCACCCGAAGCAGGGGCCCTGTTCGCGGGTGTATACTTTAAACCTGCAGTTCCCTGAGATAATGCGCTCCTGTTCCATTTGGCCTACCTCCCAGATTTCATAATCCAGCAACATTGGCCTGACGAATTATCTGCGGGAACAGTTTTCTATAGTTTAGTGTGTGATTGAAACATGCTTGATAAACCTGTAGATCACTGTAAGGTGTTCCAGTAATATAACTTTAGATACATTAAATATCAGCAGCCAAAGGTTAACAAAGGAAAAAAAGCGCTAATATTTTAGCAGGGAAACCATGGTTTTAAAGCGAAATTACACTTGATAAATTTATAAACGGAGATTTAGCATGAACATTTTAAAAATCCCAAAGACAAACCTGGTTTTTCTTCTCCTTCTCCTGTTCACCCTGATGTATACTCTGACGGCATTGGTGACAGGCGCCAATCAGGACACGACTTTTAACCAGAACTACAGCCTTTTGCAGGATGCGGGCTCTATGCTGGATCAGAGGGACCCGGTGCAGGCAGAGCCAATCTTGCGCCAACTGCTGGACAAGCAGCCCAATAGCTACATAGTGCTGTGGGACTATGGTATTTCTCTGGCAGGTCAGGGCAAATTGACCGATGCAGAGTATTTTTTTGCCAGAGCCGAGGCCGAGCGCCCCTTCCTGGTGGACAACCCTACTTTCCTGATTCAGTACGGGCAGGTGTTATATTCGGAAGGGAAGTATGCCGCGGCGCAAAAATATTTGGCGCGCTTGGGCAAGATTCCGACCGACCCAAAAATCTTGCAGGCTGCCCAGCCCATGCTGGCTGACCTCAAAACAAAGCTGCAGACCAAATAGTTAAGGAGACTATAAGAGATGGGTAAACGCAAAAACAACGCCGCCGTGGACAAAAAAGCCAAGGAACCGGGCAGCGCAGTCCTTCAGCCACAGGCGGACAATACCATAGACCGGATGCTTCTGATTATTCTGTTAATTATATTGGCCCTGGTACCCATTCAGAACCATCTGACTGCCATAAACCATGCCGGTCCCATCATTTCCGCTTCTATCCTGGACAGCGGCCAAAAGTATGAGTTTGCCTCCTACTACAAGTTTGTCATGCTCTTGATCGGAGTCATCTTGCTGCTGGCTGCCTATGTCTACAAACTCTTTAAGAAAAATTACACCATTCCCCTGGATCCCGTCACCGTCTCTACGGGGGCCATGTTCGCCCTTGTCCTGCTTTCAGGCGTAATGGCCCACAACATAACCCTGGCCCTTGTGGGGCACTGGGACCGGCACGAAGGGACCTTAGCCGAATTGAGCTACCTGTTGGTGTTTTTCATTGCGGCCGGTATCGTCTATCCCATCAAAAAAACCCGCTGGCTTATGTACATTATTTACGGGTTAACGGCACTGAACGCTGTGCTGATTCAGCTCTATTTCTACGGTTATAATATTTTAAGGTCCCACCTTGTCCTGACCTTATTTCTGCCCACAGGGTTTTCGCCCAACGGGCTTTCCGCCGGTTCATATATTAACAGCACCTTTGGCAATCCTGACTTTGCCAGCGGCTTCGGCGGCATGATGACCGTGATGTTCCTGACCAGGGCAGTTCTGGCCAAACCTGTCAGACAGAAAATCATTGACTTTGTCTTTACCGTTATCGCTTTTTCCATCGTACCTGCCTCTCTGGCCACCAGCGGCTTTTTCACTATTGTTGTCATGCTGCCTGTAGTGATTGTTCTTCTGTTCCTTGGGTCCGAGCGAAAATCAGGCGCCCTTACAGGGGCCGCTGCTTTACTGGCCTTCGCGCTGATTTTGCTGGTCCAGGCCCAGCACAACCCTTCGGTTTGGAATAAGAGCGTGGGCTTTTTCACCAGAACCGCTCAGAGCGCTGTAAGTACTCCCGCCTCCGCCCAGTCCCAGGAGACATCTGCAGCGGGAACTTCCCAGGGACAGAAGGCCTCTCCCGCCCCGGCCCAGACCGGCGTCAAGGATGATTTTAACCTGCCGCCCGCTGGCTGGGCTGCCGGGACAGGCCGGGTCTACATCTGGCGCAGGACAGTAGAATTGATTGAAAAGCGCCCCCTGCTCGGTTACGGCCTCGACAACCTGCCCTATTATTTCCCCCAGGATGACCCATTAAAAAACTCTGGTTTGGATGACCCCAATATCATCGTGGACAAGCCACACAACATCTATCTTGATATCGCCTTCGGCTCCGGTGTCCTGGCCCTTCTGGCCTTCCTGGTCCTGCTGCTGCGCTACGCCTGGCAGAATATTAAGCTCCTTAGGCACGGCATTAGCGGTGAAACCGGGGTCTTCCTGGCCGGCTCTTTGGCTGGCTGGTGCGGCTACCTTATCCAGGGCATGTTCAATGATTCCACCATCGGCGTCTCTATTGTTTTCTGGATCCTGTTCGGTGTGAGCGCCTCTATCCTGAAGCAAGAGCTTGAGAAGAAACAAAAAAGCGGCCTGGAGTCAGCCGCTTCATAGGTCCAAGTCTTCAAAGTCAATTTTGCCGTCCGCCAGGGCGGCTTCCGTACGTTCAACCAGGCGGGCCATCACGTTGACGGCTTGCACCGGGTGCTTGCCCGCTGCGGTCTCCGCCGAGAGCATGACCGCCCATGCCCCGTTACTGACCGCATTCGATACATCGGTCATCTCTGCCCGGGTGGGGGACGGATTTTCCAGCATGGACTCCAGCATCTGGGTTGCCATGATTACCGGTTTGTTCATCTCCCTGCCCAAATCGAGCAGTATCTGTTGTACCAGAGGAATTTCTTCAAAGGGCAGCTCTACGGCCATATCACCCCTGGCTATCATGATGCCTGCAGCCTCTTCCATGATTTGGCGCGAATTGGAGACCCCTTCCCCTGTTTCCAGCTTGGCTATTAACGGAGTGTCTTTACCGGCCTCCCTGATAGCCTTTTTTATTGTCAAAATGTTTTCAGCCTTGCGGATGAAAGAACAGGCGATGTAGTCAACGCCGGCAGTTGTCAGGAACACCAAATCACGCTGGTCCTTGGCGGTAAACGCCGGCAGGTTCAACTTTGCCCCGGGTACATTTACCCCTTTGTGGGATTTTAGCTCTCCCCCGCTGATTACTTCCGTTCTGACTTCTTTGCTGTTAACAGCCAGAACCTTTAATTCTATCAGCCCGTCGTTGATATAGATTTTGCCCCCGGGCGGCACGTCCTGGCAAAATCCCGGGTAATCCACGCTGGCTCCGCCGGCGTCCCCGCTGCGGGGCTCTACGCTCAAGACAAACTCCTGGCCAGTCTGCAAGCTGGGTGAACCTGAGATCTCCCCCAGACGGATTTTTGGTCCCTGCAGGTCCCCCAAAATTTCCACCCGTCTGCCGGCTAGGGCAGCCAGTTCTCTCACCAGCTCAATCGTCTCGCTGTGTTCCTCATACAGCCCGTGCGACATATTAATCCGGGCAATGTCCATTCCCGCCGCTATCAGCTCTGCCAGAGTATCCCTCGAGCGGCTGGCAGGCCCGATGGTGCAGATGATTTTCGTTCTACGCATTAAATACCCTCCAGTCTGCCTTCAGTATCCCCCAAAGATCCAGGCAGTCATTCCCCAGACAACCAAAAGTGAGTCAGGAGTGTCAAGGGGACGGGTACATTGACACTCCCTTAAAAGGTGGGAAAGATCGCGGTGTCAATGTACCCGTCCCCTTGACACAGGAAAGATCGCGGTGGAGGAAACATTCATCCGACTGCCCCAGCCGACCCAAAATCAGCGTTTTTCATCCTTAAATGTCATGCACATTTTGTGGGGTAGTTCAACGGCCCTGACCCTGTTCGCGTTCCTGGTATTTCAGCATCCTTATATCCTGCGCCACAAAAAGCCTGAAGGCGCGGCACATCTGCAGAAGACGGGAGGTGGTGCGCTCACCCAGGTAGGTATCCAGTTCATTGATATCCAGATTTGTTGTAATGACTGTGGGCAAACTGTGATTCATGCGGTAATTAATAATTGAAAAAATCCTGTTTTTGGTCCACTCTGTGTAGTTGTGGGCCCCCAGGTCATCCAGGATGAGCACCGGCACGGTCCGTGCCGCATCCAGCAGGTCCTGTTCGGTGTTTTCCGGGTACTTTTTGCCAAAGGTGGCCCTCAGTTCATCTAAAAGATCCGGCACCACCAGGAAAAGGACCTGCTTGTCCTGTTCCGTCAAAGCGTTGGCCACAGCGCAAGCCAGAAAGGTCTTGCCCGAACCGACAGACCCCATAAACATCAGCCCCGGCGCCTGCCCTTGGGCCGCGTACTCGTTTACAAATTCCCTGGCAGCCTGGAGGGCCCGCTGGGCATGCTCAAGGTAGGAGCGGTTCCTGGCCTGGTCTGCCAGCAAAGGGGAGTAGTAGTCAAAGCGGAAATTGTCGAAGGTCTGCTGCAGCATTTCCGCTGAAATCCCGGCATGTTTAAATTTGTTGCGCATGGCCTTCTGCTGCATGCACTGACAGGGGCGGGCCATATCCCCCTCCAGGATAATGCCCCTGTCCTGGCACAGGGTGCAGGTGACGGACGGTTCACTCCCTGCCGGCGGGGTCGGGCCCGGACCGGGCTGGTTGTTGTATTTGGCTAGAATATCCTTGACTGACTGCATGGTTCACCTCATAGATAGAAGTCCTTGTACTTGTCCTTGGGCGCCACCTTTCCCGCCGACGGGTTCTTACCGCTTCGCAGCCGGTTTTGCCGCTCCTGAAATCTCTTGTCATCCTCAAATACTGCTTGCAGGGTCCTGATGTTCTTCTTGTCCCATTCGCGCAGGATGGAGTTGATATAGCGCCAGTTGGGTGTTTGGTTCAGCACGGCCCGTTTTAATGCTTCCAGGATAAGTTCCTGGGAAAACCCGCACCCTTCCTGCCATTCGATTACATTGGTGCACTCAATCTCGGTCAGGGGCCTTCCGAACTCCTGTTCAAAGGCCTTGACCAAGACCCGTATCTCATTATTCAGCTTTCCGGTCAAAGTTGTCTGGCCCTTGACAGCCTTTTTCCGTTCTTCCAGGTCCCTGGCCTTGCTCACAGCCCAGATTTCGGACAATTTTTCCATCAGCCCGCCCAAAGCATAGGCTGGCACAAGCTGCCCGGTCTGGGGCAGGAATATTTTTTCAATTGAAATGATTTTGTCTTCAATCAGCCGCCCCAACATGTTCTCTACCCGTTCACTGCCAATGCCCATTAGGTCCGCCAGTTCAGCAGGCGAAGGGTAAGGATTATCCTGCCTGAGGCTGATCAACTGCAGGATTAAAATAACTTCACCCTCCTGCAGGCCCAAGAGGGAATAATTATACAACAGCAGCTTTGGAACCGGCACAACTCCCGCCAGCATTAAATCGGCTCCAAAATCTCCACACAGATTCGCCTTGTTTGCCATCTCCACCCAACCCTCTTTCCTAGTCTAGATAAAAGTAATTCGTGAAGTTTTCCCTTTCTCCTGCCGGAGCAAAATCCTTAACCCGCAGACGAAACCTGTGATATAATTTTTTCGTGGCTGTAACTGCTCAGGAGTCAGGAGTCAGGAGTCAGAAGTCAGAAGTCAGGAGTCAGAATGAGAGAACCGTCGAATGAGTCAGTTGGGGACGGTTCTTGATTGACTCACTTAGAAGTCACAATCAGAACGGCTTATCTTCTCTTCAACCATTCTGCCTTAAAATTAAATAAAGAAAGTTTCACTCAGCAGTGGTGCCGCCCAGCGGCATGTAAGTCTGAATTCTGAATACCCGTGGCTATGTTTCGCCCAAGAAAGTTGGTGACAAAGTGCCTAAGAGCACCAAGGGTTTTATCCTTGTGTTTGTATCCGCCTTTTGCTTTGCCCTGCTCCCGATTTTTGGCAAGTATGCATATTCCCTTGGCATCACACCCCTGAATCTGTTGGCTTGGCGCTTTATCGTTGCTGCAGCCGCGCTCTGGTTGACCGTACCTTTTCTGGTGGGCCGCAAACTTAAAGTAAGGGCCATCGATCTCCTGCACTTCGTGCTGCAGGGTATCATCGGCTACGGACTGGCCTCTATCGGCTATTTCAACGCCTTAACCTATATGGACGCTTCTTTGGTGAGCATCCTGTTTTACACCTATCCAGTCCTGGTGACTATTCTCTCCCGGCTGATTTTCCGGGAAAAACTTTCCCCTCTCCGCTGGCTGATTATCGCGATGACCTTTGTTGGCTCCTTTTTGGTAACCAACCTGCTGCAAACCACCCTCGGCCAGGTTCCCTGGAAGGGTGTTCTGTTTGGACTTCAGGCCGCGCTGGCCTATTCTGTGTTCAACATCTACAGCCAGAAAACCACGGCCCGGACCCAGCCTCTGGTGGTGTCCACCTATGCGGTGAGCTCCATGGCTGTTTTCTTCGTGCTCATTGTTCCCAAGCACGAGCTGCTGAATATCAATATGCCCTTGCTGGTAATATCCCTTATCATCGGCCTTGTGTCTACAATCATCCCCATCATTACCTACCTGACCGGCATCAAACATATCGGGGCCAGCCGGGCCGCTGTTATCAGCACCTTTGAGCCCGTGTTCACCCTCATTCTGGCCTTTTTCATCCTCGGCGATCACCTGACCTTCTCCCAAACCATCGGAGCAGCCCTAATCTTCGCCGGCATCCTCGTCCTCCAGCTGGAAAGAAAGCCAAACCCTCAGCTAGAACAAGGCGACAGTTCCAGCGTCCTGGCTACTAGGACACGGGGACGGTTCTGATGTCCTAGCTGCTTTGAGTCACCTGGGGACGGTTCTCCAGTGACTCAAAAGCGAGCCAAAAGGGGACGGTCCCCAGGTGGCTCAAAAGTGAGCCAGGAGAGAACCGTCCCCAGGTGGCTCAAAAGTGAGTCAGGAGAGGACCGTCCCCAGGTGGCTCAAAAGTGAGCCAAGAGAGAACCGTCCCCAGGTGGCTCACTTGGAACAAGAAGAGCCGCAGTTTACCCGAAAAGGTAAGCTGCGGCTCTTTTTGTTTACTGTGCTTGCACCCTTACGCTGCTCACTGCTACGGACATGTCCATGTCTACACTGCTGGCTGCGCTGTCGAAGTTGGCAGATGTGTAGGTGTTGCCGTTTTTGTTGAGGTCTGACCTGCCTTGAAAATCAATATTGGCCAGGGCGCCGCTGAAATTAATCCTCAGACCCACATCTTTCGGTACTACCAGGGTGATGCTGGAGGCGCCGCTCTTAATAGTTCCTTTGGTCTTCTGCCCGGTCTGACCGAAGATCATATTCACATCGGCTGCGCCAAGCTGCAATTTCAGGTTGTTCAGCTTGATTTTGCTGAAATCCATCTTGGCTGATACTGCCCCTGCGTTGATGTCCAGATCCAAGGGCAGTTTATCTGTAAGTTTTAAGTCCAATACGTCGGGACTGTTCGGAGAAAATTTGACGTTCTTTGGCAAGGCCAATGACAATCTGGCTGAACCGCTGTCATAGCGAATGGAAGGTTCCCCATTGTTGGCAGTGATGCTCCCCTGCGCAAATCCCTGACTGGTCGCTCCCAGACTGATGTCAGCTCCCCCGCCGACGATGGATACCCCGCCACTGTTGACCCCCTGGGGCAGGCTGTAGTCGAAGTTGCGCGTTACTGCATTGTGCGAGTTATAAAAGGGCGGGACCCAGAAATAGGGGCGGGATGCGGGAGGGAGGAAGATGCTCATCCCCAGCATCACCAAGCCCAACACCAAAAAGGCAAAGCTGATAGGAAACCTGCGGTTCAAGATCAATCCCAAGCCGATTACAATCAGCACCACGGGCCAGAAATCAATAAAGGAGCCGAAGAAGTTCCAGTCCAGAGCACCATAGTTGAATAGCAGAAACACAACTCCCAGGAAAATCAGGAACAGGCCGTTGCTGATGGTGCGAAAACTAAATTTCATCCTTTGTCCCCCCCATTTCTTCCGCGTACCATTATCAGCACCCCAATAAAAATCAGCACCAGGGGCCACATCCGGTCCCACCTGAACGCAGGAAAAATGCGGTCCAGGAAGAACATCACACCCAGGCCAATCAAGATTATGCCAGCCAGCTGCCGGTGTTTCTCCCTGCGCTTCATCCTGCTCTCGTCATCCACCATTACCTCATGCGGCTCGTGCATGCTGCTGTAATCCCGCTTGGCGCCGCCAGAAGCGGCGTGCTCCGGGTTCAAAGGAATAATAATCCACGCTACCAGGTAAGCAAACAGGCCCACACCGCCCGCTAACACGGTAACAAGCACAATCAGCCTTACCAGAGTCACATCGACTTCGAAGTAATCCGCCAGACCGCCCGCAATCCCTCCTAACATTTTATCTCTGCCTGAGCGATACAATCTTCTGGTCATAATCCTTCGTCCTTTCTCATCGGTTTCAACTCACCGGGTAATACGCACGATTATGGAGTTAGTTTCACACAGCCTATGCATTTTCCGGGAAATTTTCTCGCCCTGCTCCATGCAGATTTTGTCACAATCTTTTGTTATTTTTTGGAAGGTATTTTGATAGGTCAAGTGTAATTACAAGAACAAACCCATGCCCTGCAAGCTAAACATTAGGAGGTACAAGCTTATGGACTACAGAGGTGAGGTCGCAAAATTTATTCAGAAGGTCGGTCATCACCCGGCATGGGGCTTAAACCATTGCCAGCGGGTATATCATATGGTGCCTGAAATTGCGGGCACCTATGTCTATGATGACGAAATAATATTTCTTGCCGCTATGCTTCACGACACCGGCTCTTACCCGGGTTATTCCCTGCCAAACGTGGACCACACCCTGCGGTCCAAGGGAGTGGCCGGCAATCTTCTGAACGAACTGAAATACCCAACCGACAAGCTGCCCTTTGTGCTTGACGCCATTGAAAGCCATATGTTTTATTCCGAACCAGGCCGGTCCATTGAAGCAATCCTGCTGCGGGATTCGGACATCCTGGACTTTCTCGGCAACATCGGCATTCTGCGCCTGTTCAGTATCGTAGGCTTGGACGAGTGGGCGTCAACCCCGGAGGAAGCCTTGGACCGGGCCAGAACCTTTGCCGATGCCCTCCCGGGCAAGATTCAGACCCGGTTGGCCAAGCGGATCGCCGTCAAGCGCCGTGAAGAGACCCTGCGCTTTCTCAACGGCCTGAAACGCCAGACTGTCAATTACAAGTACGTATAGCCCCCCTCCCTCTGCCACAAATACAAAGGCTCCACACCACTTTTGCAGTGATGTGGAGCTTCTTGTCATTGAGTTAAGAAAAACGTTACCCTTTAACTGTGTCAGGGGGACAGGTCCCTTGACACTCCATGAAATGGTGGGAAAGATTGCGGTGTCAAGGGACCTGTCCCCTTGACACTAATTACTCAGCCTTAAATCCACTTACCAGCTCGGCCTTGTCCTGGTGGCTGAGCTTTTTCAATTCCGCCTCGCGTGAAAGGGCCTCCCCTTTGCTCGCAAAGGATTGCCAATATACCAGTTCAACGGGCAGGCGGGACCGGGTGCACTTGGATGCTTTGCCCGCCTGGTGAGCTGCAAGGCGCCTCTCCAGGTTAACCGTATATCCGCTGTAAAAGCTGCCGTCGGCACAGCGCAGCATATAGACATAATTGCTCATGACCGCAATTATCTCTCCTGCCGCTGACGCAGCTTGCTTTCAACCACCTCGGTAATCTCCTGGATGCTTCGCTTCAGGCGGTAGAGATCCTTTTCCCGGCTGCCCGTCTCCACCAGCTCTTTCACTCTCCTGTGCAGCTGCTGTACAGCTTTGTTAAGCTGCGCCTTGGTGACCTGCTCGGGCTCATACCTCCGGAGCGGAACCTCCTCTTTTGGCGCTTCCACCTTAACCTGAGAAGGATCAGGGGGAATGCGTTTCAGGCCGGCTTCAGACCATTCAAAGGTCTCACCCAGGCCGGGAATAAGGGGATCCAGGCCGGTAATCTCTTTGATTTTGCCGGCTAATTCGGCCTGGGCCGACGGCTCGCCATGAATCAGAATTATTCCTTTGACAGGCCCGCCGAAGCAGCGGACCCAGTTTAAGAGGCCGGCTTGATCGGCGTGGGCGGAAAACCCGTCAATGGATACAATCTTAGCCCTTACAGCCACCTCTTCCCCGTGAATCATTACCCGTTTTTCCCCATTTACCAGGCGCCGGCCCAAAGTGCCTTCCGCTTGATATCCCACAAAGAGAATGGTGGATTCCGGGCGCCAAAGATTGTGCCGCAAGTGGTGCTTGATCCGGCCCGCGTCCGCCATGCCGCTGGCGGCGATAATAATGGACCGGCCTTTAATTTCATTCAGTGCCCTGGAATCATTCGCGGTCTGACTGAAATGCAGGCGCGGCATGTTTAAGGGGTCATCCCCGCCCTTAATCATATCCTGGGTCTCCCTGTCAAAATAGCGGAGGTTGTGGCGGAAAACTTCCGTTGCTGCGATGGCCAGGGGACTGTCGATATAAATATCAGCAGGCGCGATTTCGCTGTTTTCGAACAGTTCAGACAGGTAATAGAGAATATCCTGGGTGCGTTCCACCGCAAAAGCTGGTATGATCACGTTCCCTCCCCGCTGAAACGTGTCGTTTATCACTTCCTTCAGGATGTCCAGCTTATCCACTCCGGTCTCATGCAGCCTGTTACCGTAGGTTGACTCCATGATGACATAGTCCGCCGCTTCAAGACAGCTGGGGTCTTCAATATAGGGTTGGTGGGTATTGCCGATATCGCCTGAGAAAACCAGTTTATTCTGCTGGTTCCCCTCCGTTACCCACACTTCTATGTTTGCCGACCCCAGGATATGGCCCGCGTCTTTAAAACGGATTTGAACTTCAGGATAAAGCTGGATAACCTCGTTATATTCCACGCCCTTAAAGTTCTTCAGGCATTCGGCAGCCTCATCAGCGGTGTAAATTGGGTTTAAGGGAGACAGCCCGGCCCGGGCCCGCTTGCGGTTTTTGCGTTCGACCTCCATCTCCTGGATATGGCCGCTGTCCGGCAGCATGATTTTGCACAACTCCATCGTAGCCTGGGTGGTGGTCACCTTGCCCGAATAGCCGTCCTTAAACAGCTTGGGAATCAGCCCGCTGTGGTCTGTGTGGGCATGGGTGAGGAGGCAGTGGGAAATTTCGCCCGGATTGAATGGAAAACTATGGTAATTGCGTTCCTTAGTTTCCTTGTTGCCCTGATACAGACCGCAGTCAATCAAGATCTTGTGTTGACTGGTTTCCAGCAGATAACAGGACGGCTA
>JAJYNB010000408.1 GCA_021786555.1 Bacillota bacterium
GATCTCAGAGGTCTTAATTTTTGTACAGTAGTTATGTAAGGGAGGTGGACAAATGGCAAATTTAGAAGCGAAGGGTCAAGTGATAGCTGAGGTCAAAGCCAAACTCTCCCAGGCCAAGGGAGTAGTGTTAACCGATTACCGCGGTTTGACTGTAGCTCAGGTTACCAGGCTCAGGGCCCAGCTGCGGGAAGCCGGTGTCGAGTATAAGGTTATCAAAAATACCATGGTTAAGCGGGCTGCCAACGAAATCGGCCTAACCGGATTGGATTCGTATTTGGAGGGACCAACGGCTTTGGCCTTCGGCATCACGGATCCGGTTACTCCGGCTAAGGTTTTGACCGAATTCGCTAAGGCTAACAAAGACCTGGAAATCAAGGCAGGAGTAATCGAGGGTAAAGTTATCAGCATGGACGGGGTCAAGGCATTGGCTGATCTGCCGCCGCGGGAAGTGCTGCTGGCCCAAGTCCTTGGGGCAATGCAGAGTCCTTTGGTTGGCATGGCCAACGTCTTGCAGGGACCAATCCGCAAACTGGGTTATGCCCTGGAAGAGGTTCGCAAGCTCAAAGCCGCTCAGTAACTTCTATATCAAATTTTCTTATTGTGATTATTTTAAGGAGGAAACAAAATGTCCAAAATTAATGAGATTCTGGAAGCCGTTAAAGGGCTCACTGTATTGGAACTGGCCGAGTTAGTGAAAGCTTTTGAAGAAGAGTTCGGTGTCAGCGCCGCTGCTCCTGTTGCAGTAGCTGCCGCTCCTGCTGGCGCTGCCGCAGCCCCGGTTGTGGAAGAGCAGACCGAGTTTGACGTGATTTTGACAGAAGCCGGCGAGAAGAAGATTAATGTAATCAAAGTCGTGCGCGAAATCACCGGTTTGGGCCTGAAAGAAGCTAAAGACCTGGTTGACGGAGCTCCCAAAGCCGTGAAAGAAAAAGTCAATAAAGAAGAAGCCGAAGCAATTAAAGCGAAATTAGTTGAAGCAGGGGCTAAAGTTGAGGTTAAGTAAGAGTTCAGGGCAATAGACTACGGAAAAGGCACTCTCATGGGTGTCTTTTCCGCTTTTGTGTATACTATTCCGTCAGGAGTCAGAATTCAGTAGTCAGGAGTCAGTAGGACAACGGGGGCGGTTCTTATCGTCCGAGCCAATCTTGCTGAATTTTGACGCTTGCCCGTAAGGCGCTCGGGCAGAGTTCTCTAATGGCTTAGTTTTGAGTCAATCAAGAACCGTCCCCAACTGACTCAATCGCTGATGCTGATTGAGCCACCGGTGGGTCCGGAAATATGCAGTCGCTGTTAAGGATTCCTGAGTTTCGGCGCTGACTTCTGAGTCTGACTGAAATCATTCTGACTCCTGAATTCTCGAATATTATCCCTTGACAACTTTTGTCTTTAGTGGTATTCTTAATAAATGTTACTGCCATTATAATGGCAAAATTAGGCTCTACTAGCAGGGTGATACTAGGTTGGGACTGCATAATCAGAACCGGTCCGGGCAAAAATATATGGTTAGTTGCGTAATGCTTGAAAACCGGCTGTTCAGGCGAGGTTATTCGGGGGAATAGCCTTGCTTTTGGCTGTTTCTGCCATATTAACGCAGTTGCAAACCTGTTTCAACATACATAAGGGGTGAGCGGTAATGTTCTATCCTGTCAAAGTAGGTACCAGGGAGCGTTGGAGTTATGCGCGTATCCGGGAAGTACTTGACATGCCAAATCTCATCGAAATCCAGCAGAACTCCTACGAGTGGTTTCTCCGAGAGGGACTGCGCGAGATGTTTCGCGATATCTCGCCTATCCAGGACTTTACCGGCAATCTGGTCCTGGAATTCGTAGACTATTCGCTGGGGGAACCTAAATATGAGGTGGAGGAGTGCAAGGAACGGGACGTAACCTTTGCTGCCCCTCTGCGGGTAAAGGTAAGGTTGATTAATAAGGAAACCGGTGAAGTCAAAGAGCAGGAAGTGTTTATGGGAGACTTCCCGCTGATGACCGAAAAGGGAACCTTCATTATAAATGGCGCTGAAAGGGTCATTGTCAGCCAGCTGGTCCGGTCTCCAGGAGTTTACTATCATGAGCAGATTGACCCCAGCGGCAAGAAAATTTATGGGGCCACAGTAATCCCCAACCGCGGTGCCTGGCTGGAATTTGAGACTGACATCAATGACAATATTTTTGTCAGGGTCGATCGTACGCGCAAGCTTCCGGCTACAGTCCTGATTCGGGCTTTGGGTCATGGCTCCAATGGCCAGATTGCAGAGTTGTTTGACGATGATGAGCGGGTACGGCTGACACTTGAGAGGGATAACACTGAATCGGTGGAAGAGGCCTTGGTTGAGATTTACAAGCGTCTGCGCCCTGGTGAACCTCCCACCGTTGACAGCGCCCGTTCCCTGTTGGAAACCCTGTTTTTTGACGCCAAGCGTTATGACCTGGCTAAAGTGGGCCGGTACAAGTTAAATAAAAAATTAAAGTTAAATATTGACCTTAATATTCGTCACATTACGCGGGAAGACATTGTGGCCACGATGCGGCAGATGCTTAACCTTATGAAGGGTGATGGGCATGCTGATGATATTGACCATCTGGGCAACCGCAGGCTGCGGTCGGTGGGCGAACTGCTGCAAAATCAGTTTCGAATTGGGCTGTCCAGAATGGAGCGGGTGGTCAGGGAAAGAATGACCATCCAGGATGTGGATGTGATTACGCCTCAGGTACTGATAAACATCAGGCCGGTGGTGGCCGCGATTAAAGAGTTCTTTGGCAGCAGCCAGCTGTCTCAATTTATGGATCAGACCAATCCGCTGGCGGAGCTTACTCATAAGCGGCGTCTAAGCGCCCTGGGCCCTGGAGGATTGAGCAGGGAAAGAGCCGGGTTCGAAGTGCGGGACGTACACCACTCCCACTACGGCCGGATGTGCCCTATTGAAACGCCAGAAGGGCCCAACATCGGATTGATTGGCTCCTTGAGTACCTTTGCCCGCATCAACGAGTATGGTTTTATTGAAACTCCTTACCGCAGAGTGGATAAGGAACGGGGCGTAGTAACCAGCGTAATTGAATACCTGACCGCCGACGAAGAAGACCAGTTTATTGTTGCTCAGGCCAACGCGCCTCTGGATGAGGAAGGCCGCTTTGTTGAACCCAAAGTTAATGCCCGGCACGGTCACGAAATTTTGGTAGTGCCGGCAGACAGGGTAGATTACATGGACGTTTCGCCAAAACAGGTGGTGTCCATTGCAACAGCTTTAATTCCCTTCCTGGAGCACGACGATGCCAACCGGGCCCTGATGGGTTCCAACATGCAGCGTCAGGCCGTACCCCTTTTGAAGACTGATGCTCCCTATGTGGGAACAGGCATGGAATACAAGGCTGCCAAGGACTCGGGGGTCGTGGCTATAACCAAGAAGCCCGGGGTAGTAGAACGGGTAATTGGCAACGAAATTTTGATCCGCACCGATGACGGCCAGCTGGAGAAACATAAGCTGCTTAAGTTCACCCGGTCAAACCAGGGCACTTGTATCAACCAGAAGCCCATTGTCACCAGTGGTCAACGCGTGGAGGCGGACCAAATTATTGCCGATGGGCCCTCAACTGACTTTGGAGAACTGGCCCTGGGACGCAATGTTTTGGTTGCTTTCATGACTTGGGAGGGTTATAACTACGAGGACGCCATCCTGATCAGTGAAAAACTGGTGAAGGAGGACTATTTCACCTCCATCCACATCGAAGAATACGAATGCGACGCCCGGGACACCAAGCTCGGTCCGGAAGAGATTACCCGCGATATCCCCAATGTCGGTGAGGACGTCCTTAAAGATTTGGATGAAAGAGGAATTATCCGGGTAGGGGCTGAGGTCCGCCCGGGGGACATCCTGGTTGGCAAGGTAACTCCTAAAGGGGAAACCGAACTGACTGCGGAAGAACGCCTGCTGAGGGCCATTTTTGGTGAAAAGGCTCGCGAAGTCCGGGACACGTCTCTGCGGGTGCCCCATGGTGAGGCGGGAAAAATTGTTGATGTCAAGGTCTTCTCCCGCGAAAACGGAGATGAACTGGCCCCGGGCGTAAACCAGCTTGTCAGGTGCTATATCGCCCAGAAGCGGAAAATATCCGAAGGGGACAAGATGGCTGGCCGGCATGGCAATAAGGGTGTAATCTCTCGTATCATGCCGGAGGAAGATATGCCCTTTATGCCCGACGGCACTCCGATTGAGATTGTTCTTAATCCCCTGGGCGTTCCTTCGAGGATGAATATCGGTCAGGTGCTGGAATGTCACCTGGGATGGGCTGCCAAAACCCTGGGGAGAAAGGTGGCGACCCCGGTCTTTGACGGCGCCAGCGAAAGCGATGTGTTTGATACCCTAAAGCTGGCTGGACTGCCGGAAACCGGCAAGACATCACTCTATGACGGGCGAACCGGCATGCCCTTTGACAATGAAATTACTGTGGGTTATATGTACATGCTGAAACTGGCCCACTTGGTGGACGACAAGATTCACGCCCGGTCCACGGGCCCGTATTCTCTGGTGACGCAGCAACCCCTGGGCGGCAAAGCCCAGTTCGGCGGGCAGCGTTTCGGCGAGATGGAGGTCTGGGCTCTGGAGGCCTATGGTGCAGCCTATACCTTGCAGGAAATCCTCACGGTTAAGTCCGATGACGTGGTTGGCCGCGTAAAAACCTACGAGGCCATCGTTAAGGGTGAAAACATTCCCGAACCCGGCGTGCCCGAATCCTTTAAAGTTTTGATTAAAGAACTGCAAAGCCTGTGTCTGGATGTAAAAGTCCTTTCCGAAGATGATCAGGAAATTGAAATCCGGGAAGTTGAGGAAGACATTACGGAAACAGCCAAGGAACTAGGGATTGACATCCAGGGAGATGCTCCGGTGGAGGAAACTCTGGATGCCGAGGGGACGGAAGAAGAGTATTTCGACGAAAACCTGGACGAAATCAATTACGAAGAGCTCGAATAGTACCTTAGGCGAAGGGAGAGAGATTCTTTGCTAGATGTCAATAATTTCGACCGGATGAAAATAGGTCTGGCTTCTCCTGAGCAAATCCGCGCCTGGTCCAGCGGGGAGGTTAAAAAGCCTGAAACCATCAACTACCGGACTCTGAAGCCAGAACGGGACGGTCTGTTTTGTGAAAAGATTTTCGGACCTACCCGCGATTGGGAGTGTCACTGCGGCAAGTACAAGCGCGTACGCTATAAAGGCATCGTCTGTGACCGCTGTGGTGTAGAGGTCACCCGTTCCAAGGTAAGGCGCGAGCGTTTGGGCCATATTGAACTGGCCGCACCTGTGTCCCATATCTGGTATTTCAAAGGGATTCCCAGCCGCATGGGACTCCTCTTGGACATGTCTCCCAGGGCGTTGGAAAAAGTGCTATACTTCGTTTCTTATATTGTCATCGACGCGGGAGAAACCCCGTTGATGAAAAAGCAGCTGCTGACGGAAACCGAGTACCGCGAATACCGTGAGAAATATGGCAGCAAATTCGCAGCCGGCATGGGGGCCGAGGCGATAAAGGTCCTGCTGCAGGATATTGACTTGGACAAATTGAACCGGGACCTTCGCCAGGAATTAAAGGAAGTTACGGGCCAGCGCAAAGTCCGGGCAATTCGCCGGCTTGAGGTAGTGGAGGCTTTTAACAATTCGGGTAATCATCCTGTGTGGATGATAATGGATGTTGTTCCGGTAATTCCGCCGGAACTTCGCCCCATGGTCCAATTGGACGGCGGCAGGTTTGCCACCTCAGACTTAAACGATCTGTACCGCCGGGTGATAAACCGCAATAACCGTCTGAAACGCCTGCTGGATTTGGGCGCACCGGACATTATTGTACGTAATGAGAAGCGCATGCTGCAGGAAGCAGTGGACGCATTGATCGATAACGGCCGCCGCGGCCGGCCCGTCACCGGTCCGGGAAACCGGCCGTTGAAATCCTTAAGCGATATGCTGAAGGGAAAGCAGGGAAGGTTCCGCCAAAACTTGTTGGGTAAACGGGTCGACTACTCAGGGCGTTCGGTAATTGTGGTAGGACCGGAACTCAAACTGCATCAATGCGGGCTGCCAAAGGAAATGGCACTGGAACTCTTTAAACCCTTCGTCATGAAACGGCTGGTAAATGACGGGCACGCTCACAATATCAAGAGCGCCAAACGGATGGTGGAGCGGGTTAGGCCGGAAGTTTGGGATGTGCTGGAAGAAGTCATCAGCGAACATCCGGTGCTCTTAAACCGGGCGCCGACCCTGCACCGCCTTGGGATTCAGGCCTTTGAACCGATACTGGTTGAGGGGAGGGCCTTGCAGATTCACCCCCTGGTGTGTACGGCCTACAATGCGGACTTTGACGGCGATCAGATGGCGGTGCATGTACCTTTATCTGCCGAGGCTCAAGCGGAGGCAAGGCTCTTGATGCTTTCCGCCCACAATATTCTTAACCCGAAGGATGGGCGTCCGGTAGCTTCGCCCACCCAGGACATGGTGCTGGGGTCCTACTATCTCACTATGGAGAAACCCGGAGCTAAGGGCGAGGGCAAGCAGTTCATGAGTTATGATGAAGCCTTTATGGCTTACGAGTTTGGGGCAGTGGAACTGCACGCTAAGGTCAAGATCCGGGTTGACGGCGAACTAAAAGAAACGACGGTGGGCCGGATGGTGTTCAATTCAGTTATCCCCCCGGAAGTTGGCTATATTAATGAAGTAGCCAGCAAGAAGGTACTGGGTAACATTGTCGCCAAATGCTACAGGATTTTGGGCAACGCGGCCACAGCCGACATGTTGGACGGCATCAAAAAGCTCGGCTTTACCTATTCTACCCGGGCAGGTATTACTGTTGGCATTTCCGATATCGTGGTGCCTGGTGAAAAAAGAAAGATTCTCACTGAAGCTGATGCCTCGGTGGGCCAGGTGGAGCAGCAGTTCCGCCGCGGTTTGATTACCGATGAAGAAAGGTATCAACTTGTAATAGGAATCTGGAACAAGGCCACCGATGAAGTGACAAAGAGCCTCATGGACACCTTGGACAGGTTTAACCCGGTATATATGATGGCAACTTCCGGCGCCAGGGGTAACATCCAGCAGTTACGGCAGTTAGCGGGCATGAGGGGCTTGATGGCGGACCCTTCCGGCAGGACCATCGAATTGCCCATTAAGGCAAATTTCCGTGAAGGCCTCACGGTCCTGGAATACTTCATTTCCACCCACGGGGCCCGTAAGGGTTTGGCAGATACGGCCCTCCGGACTGCAGACTCAGGTTACCTGACCCGCCGCCTGGTGGATGTCTCGCAAGACGTGATTGTGCGGGATGACGACTGCGGTACCGCCGTAGGAATCACAGTTGATTCAATAAAAGACGGCAGCGAGATTATTGAAAAACTGGATGAGCGCCTTGTTGGACGCTATCCTCTGGAACAAATTGTCGACCCCGACACGGGTGAAATCCTGGCCTCGCCGGAGCGGGAAATAAGCGAAGATGAGGCTAAGAGGATAGGGGCACTCAACGAATCTGTCAAAATACGTTCCGTTTTAACCTGCAAGACCAGGTATGGTGTCTGCAAAAAATGCTACGGCCGCAACCTGGCAACAGGCCGACAGGTAGAAATCGGCGAGGCAGTGGGAATTATCGCAGCCCAATCTATCGGTGAGCCCGGGACTCAGCTGACCATGAGAACCTTCCACACCGGCGGTGTGGCCGGGGACGACATTACCCAAGGTTTGCCGCGGGTGGAAGAACTGTTCGAAGCCCGTAAACCCAAAGGACAGGCGATAATTGCCGAAGTTGAAGGCAAGGTCACGGTGCATGAGGTCAAAGGCCGGCGTGAAGTGGAAGTATTGGCCGAAACTGGTGAACGCCACCTTTATCCGATTCCCTTCGGTTCGCGCCTGAAGGTTCGCACCGGGCAGGGGATCGAGGCCGGTGACGAACTCACCGAAGGTTCAGTCAATCCCCATGATATCCTCAAAGTCAAAGGCATGAGGGGTGTGCAAATTTATTTGCTGCGGGAAGTACAGCGGGTTTATCGTTTACAGGGGGTTGACATTAACGACAAGCATATTGAAGTTATGGTACGGCAGATGCTGCGCAAAGTTAAGGTGGAAGACCCGGGTGACACAGGCCTTTTGCCCGGCGGATTAATCGATGTGTTCGATTTTGAAGAAGAGAACGCTAAGGTTATCGCTGAGGGGCGCGAGCCGGCAACGGCCAGACCGATTCTGCTGGGTATCACCAAGGCTTCCCTGGCCACCGACTCCTTCCTCTCTGCCGCTTCCTTCCAGGAGACTACCCGGGTGTTGACCGAAGCAGCAATCAAGGGCAAAGTGGATCCGCTGCTCGGACTGAAGGAAAATGTTATTATCGGCAAACTGATTCCGGCAGGGACGGGAATGTCGCGGTACAGGAATATCAAAGTTGGTTTAGAGAATGAAACCCTTTAGCTTGACACCATTTTTAGTAAATGATACAATCATGTAGTGTGATTTCCAGGAGGAGCAAAAAAATATGCAATTGGAAAGGTTAAAAGCTGCCAAGCAAAAAACTGTTGGCTTAAAACAAACATTGAAAGCCGTAGAAAAAGGACAGGCCAAAATTGTTTTTATTGCCGATGATGCCGAACAGCACGTTACCAGACCGTTGCTAAAGCTGTGCTCCGAGAAGGCGGTACCCGTTGAGGCGGTTGCCAGCATGGAAGAATTGGGCAAGGCCTGCAGTATCGAGGTGGGCGCTGCCACGGCGGCCGTTCTGCAAGAATAATCCACTGAAAAGGTTGCTGCTTGCCCGGACTTCTGCCCGGGCAAGGCTGCCGCATTTATTTGACATTTTGGGAAGGAGGTGTATGTCATGCCTACGATTAGCCAGTTGATTCGTATAGGAAGAGAAACCATTGAGAAAAAATCAACTGCTCCTGCACTGCAGTGGGGTTTAAATTCTTTAAGACGACAGCAGTTTCCCTCCGGTGGTTCACCGCAAAAAAGAGGTGTTTGCACCAGGGTTTACACTACAACTCCCAAGAAGCCAAACTCAGCCCTACGCAAGGTAGCCAGGGTGCGTTTGACCAACGGCATAGAGGTGACTGCCTACATTCCGGGCATTGGTCATAATCTGCAGGAACACTCCGTTGTCCTGGTACGGGGTGGCAGGGTAAAAGACCTGCCTGGTGTTCGCTATCACATCGTCCGTGGCGCGCTGGATACTACCGGCGTCCAAAAGCGCGGACAAGGCCGCTCCAAATATGGGGCTAAACGGCCTAAGAAAGCCGCAAAATAGTGGCGTGAAGCTTTAGGCCACAGTAAAGGGGGGAAATGAATGCCTAGAAAAGGTTATGTGGCGCGGCGGGAAATTCTTCCCGATCCCGTTTACAATAATAGAATCGTAGCAAAATTCATCAACCAGATCATGTACGAGGGTAAGAAAGGTATCGCGGAAGGTGTGTGCTACGGGGCCTTTGACATCATTAAGGATAAAACCGGCAAGGACCCGGTCGAGGTGTTTGACAGTGCGCTGAAAAACGTCATGCCGGTGTTGGAAGTAAAGGCCCGTCGGGTAGGCGGAGCGAACTACCAAGTGCCGATAGAAGTGCGTCCTGAAAGACGTCAAGCTCTGGGGTTGCGCTGGTTGGTCGGCTACTCCAGAAAGCGCGGCGAAAAGACTATGGAACAAAGACTGGCAGCCGAATTGATGGATGCGGCTAACAGCACTGGCGGCGCTTTTAAGAAGAAAGAAGATACCCATAAGATGGCTGAGGCTAACAAAGCTTTCGCCCATTATCGTTGGTGATTTTTAACCACATGAAAATCCGCAAGAAAGGGGGATTATCGTGGCTAGGAAGTTTCCGTTAGAGAAAACCCGGAACATTGGCATTATGGCCCATATCGATGCCGGGAAGACCACTACTACCGAACGCATCCTGTTCTACACCGGACGTGTGCACAAAATTGGCGAAGTTCATGACGGCGCTGCCACCATGGACTGGATGGTCCAGGAACAGGAGCGCGGTATCACCATCACATCGGCTGCTACTACCTGCCTATGGAAAGATCATCGCATTAATATCATTGACACACCAGGGCACGTGGACTTCACTATGGAAGTGGAACGTTCGCTGCGTGTGCTTGACGGCGCTGTGGCTGTATTTTGCTCAGTAGGCGGCGTTGAACCTCAGTCCGAGACCGTGTGGCGTCAAGCGGATAAATATGGCGTACCGCGAATTGCCTACATTAATAAGATGGACCGGGTCGGGGCTGACTATTTCCGGGGGGTAACAATGATCACAGACCGGTTGGGAGCTCATCCCGTACCGATTCAACTGCCCATCGGAGTGGAAGAACGATTCCGCGGCATTGTTGACTTGGTAACCATGAAGGCCATCATTTACGTAGATGACCTTGGTACCACCAGCGAAGTCACCGATATCCCCGAAGAGCTTAGAGATCTGGCTGCCGAGTACCGGGAAAAACTTTTGGAAGCAGTAGCAGAGTCCGATGAAGAGCTGATGATGAAATACCTGGAAGGTGAAGAGCTGTCGGTTGAGGAAATCAAGACCGGCCTGCGCAAAGGTACCATCGCTGTCAAATTCACTCCGGTGCTGTGCGGCTCTTCCTTTAAAAACAAAGGCGTACAACCACTGTTGGATGCTGTTGTTGACTACATGCCTGCTCCGACTGATGTCCCCGCTATCCGCGGCGTTCATCCTGGTACGGGTGAAGAGGACCAGCGTGTATCCAGCGATAGTGAGCCTTTCTCTGCCTTGGCTTTTAAAATCATGGCAGACCCTTACGTTGGCAAGCTTACCTTCTTCAGGGTTTACTCTGGCATTCTGAGCTCCGGTTCTTATGTTTACAACTCTACTAAGGACAAAAGGGAGCGCATCGGCCGGATTCTCCAGATGCATGCCAATCACCGCGAAGAAATCAATGAAGTTTATACCGGAGATATTGCTGCAGCGGTGGGTTTGAAAGATACCACCACCGGAGACACCCTGTGCGATGAAAAGAGCCCGATTATCCTGGAATCCATGGAATTCCCTGAACCGGTTATCCATGTGGCCATCGAGCCCGCAACCAAGGCGGACCAGGAGAAGATGGGAGTTGCTCTGTCCCGGTTGGCGGAAGAAGATCCTACCTTCCGGATGCATACGGAACAGGAAACCGGCCAGACGATCATCTCTGGCATGGGAGAACTCCATCTGGAAATTATCGTGGACCGTTTGGTGAGGGAGTTCAAAGTTAATGCAAATGTGGGACGCCCCCAGGTTGCGTACAAGGAAACCATTCGCAAACAGGTCAAAGCCGAAGGGAAATTTGTGCGTCAGTCCGGCGGGCGCGGCCAATATGGTCACTGCTGGATAGAGTTGGAGCCGCTTGAACCTGGTTCAGGCTTTGTGTTTGAGAACAAGATTGTAGGCGGTGTCATTCCCAGAGAGTATATTGCTCCTATTGGCGCCGGCATTGAAGAAGCAATGCAAAACGGAATTCTCGCCGGGTACCCCGCCATCGACATAAAAGCTACGGTGTATGACGGCTCCTACCATGATGTGGACTCTTCAGAAATGGCCTTTAAAATTGCCGGTTCCATGGCCTTTAAAGCCGCCGCTGCAAAAGCCGGTCCGGTTATCCTTGAGCCGGTGATGAAGGTGGAAGTAACTGTCCCGGAAGAATACATGGGTGATGTAATCGGGGATATCAACTCCCGCCGGGGCCGGATTGAGGGAATGGAGGCCAGGGCAGGCGCCCAAGTGATCAGGGGCTTCGTTCCGTTGTCGGAGATGTTCGGCTATGCCACTGATTTACGGTCTCGGACCCAAGGCCGCGGTGTCTACGTCATGCAGTTTGACCACTTTGAAGAAGTTCCTAAAAACATTGCCGAGGGAATCATTGCCAAGCGGCAGGGATCTTAGGCAAGCAGGCTTAAAGCATTTTTTTGAAGGAGTGAAAACAAATGGCGAAACAAAAGTTTGAGCGTACCAAACCGCACGTTAACGTCGGAACCATTGGTCACGTGGACCATGGTAAGACCACCACAACCGCAGCCATCACTTATGTATTGTCCAAGACCGGAGGCGCTGTGGCTACCAAATTTGATGAGATTGACAAGGCGCCGGAAGAAAGGGAGCGGGGTATCACCATCAACACCGCCCACGTGGAGTATGAGACCGGAAACCGTCACTATGCTCACGTGGACTGCCCTGGCCATGCTGACTATGTTAAGAACATGATTACCGGAGCGGCCCAAATGGACGGAGCCATTCTGGTGGTGTCTGCGGCGGACGGCCCCATGCCTCAAACCAGGGAGCACATCCTCCTGGCCCGCCAGGTTGGAGTTCCCAATATTGTGGTCTGGCTGAACAAGGCTGATATGGTGGATGACCCCGAATTGATGGAATTGGTGGAAATGGAAATCCGGGAACTGTTGAGCGAATACGAGTTTCCCGGCGACGATATTCCTATCGTAGCAGGTTCCGGCCTGAAAGCCCTGGAATGCGGCTGCGGCAAGCGGGAGTGTGAATGGTGCGGCAAAATCTGGGAGCTCATGGATGCTGTTGACAGTTACATTCCCACCCCTGTTCGGGATACCGACAAGCCTTTCTTAATGCCGGTTGAGGATGTATTCACCATCACCGGCCGCGGTACCGTGGCCACCGGCCGTGTAGAGCGCGGACAGGTCAAAGTCGGTGACGAGATTGAAATCGTCGGTCTAAATGAAGCTCCCCGCAAGAGCGTGGTCACTGGAGTGGAGATGTTCCGCAAGCTGTTGGATTTCGCCCAGGCAGGGGACAATGTCGGCGCCCTGCTGCGGGGGGTTGACCGCAAAGAAATCGAGCGTGGCCAGGTTCTGGCCAAGCCGGGCTCCATCAAACCCCACACTGTCTTTGCGGCCGAAGTATATGTGCTGTCCAAGGAAGAGGGCGGCCGTCATACTCCCTTCTTTAACGGATACCGGCCCCAGTTCTATTTCCGGACAACCGACGTGACCGGCG
>JAJYNB010000026.1 GCA_021786555.1 Bacillota bacterium
CGTAATTTTGCAAGGGTTTGCCGCCCGGCCCGGGGATCGGAGCATAGCCCAGGTTTTTGCCCAAGCTCTTATAGGCGCTTAATTGACTTGAATCCAGCAGACCAAAGGGAGTTGCTCCCGCAGCAAGGAGCGCCTGGGAGGCCTTCGGGTCGTAAAGGCCTGCCTTGATGCCGGCAAGGGCTGCTATTCCCTGGAGAAAAGCTATGCTGCCGGCTGAATTCAGGCTCGGCAGTTGATCAGGAGTATAGAAGCTGCCTCCGTATGCCTTGAAAAGCCCGCCGGTGAGAAAAGGATCCGACAGGTCTCCGCCCAGACCCGGAGTCGTACCCTTGACAACCTTTCCCGCCTGGGTCAGCATCTGTTCCAGGGAGGAGGGCGGATTTGGCGACAAATCCTTGTTATAAGCCAGGATAGGCACAGTTACGGACTCCGGTACCCCCATCACACTGCCGTTAAAGGAAAGAGCTTGTACGGCCGAAGGGAAATAGGCCCCGGTTTCAAACAGTTTGTCCAGGGGTTGAATTTCTCCGGCAGTAAACAGCTCGGGTATTTTTTCCCGGGGAACCAGAAACAAATCAGGCCCCTTGTCAGCGGCCTGGGCCTGATCAAGACGGGTAAAAAACTGGTCAGCCGGCACATAAACCAACTGCAAAATAAAGGAGGGATTTGCTTTCGCCAGCTCTTGTTGGGCCTTTTCCAGCCCGGCCAAAGCGGATCCCTGGTAAGAGTGCCACAGGGTGACTACGGGCGGAGCGGGAGTCCCCTGTTGCGGTTGCGGCGTCCGGCCGCAGCCGGTCAGAAGCGCAAAGATAAGACCTAAGACAAAGAGGCGTTTCACAATCTCATCCTTTCTAAATCACTACCGGCATAAACCCGGGGCGTAAAGCCTTAAGCAGCGGACCCGGATAATAGAAGAGCAGGCAGGGCGTATCCCCCGGCACCTCTAAGAGGCCTATGTACTCCAGGACTTCCGGCGCAAAAGGCTCCAGATGAAAATAGCGCTGCATTTCCCGGCGTGATACCTGCTTCACCTGCGGCAGAACCTGGGGCAGACCCGACCGGAAGAAGGTATCGGCCCGCTCTTTTAGACAGGGGAAGTCTTCCAAAGGAAACCAGGCGGGTATATGGACGGGTTTGTTCCAAAGGAGGTAATCGAGCTTCAACAGCCCCACGAAGAGCCGCTCACCGCCGGAAAACCTGTGATGATAAAATTCCAGCAACAGTTCGTACAAAACCTGGGCGCTATGGGCCTGGCGGTGATAACCCCTTTCTTGCCAAAACCCGGCCAACTCCTCGAAGCAGGCAAACGGGCCATGCTGGAACCGGTCTGTCAGGTACGCCAGAGAGTGCTTAAACCTGCCCGAATTAAAGAACTTTTCCACCATGTCCTCTATAACTTCGAGTTTCAACAGTTGCGCATAACTCAAGATGTCGTTAGCCAGCACCCGGTAGGGAGGCGATGCTGTGAACTTGTAACCCCATTCAGTACTCCTCTCCCTGATACCTGAACCTTTCAGCAGTTTGAGAAAACCGAGCTGGAGCTTGTCAGGGCCCCAGCTGTATACGGTGTTAAAAGAACGGGCAAAACTCTCGTAATCCTCACCGGGCAGCCCGGCAATCAGGTCCAGCAGCTGCATAATGTTGTTGCCGGAAGAGATGCGCCTGACGTTTTTCTTCAACAGGGCTAAGTCGGTGCGCCGCTGTATCAATTCCAGTGCGACCGGGTTGGTGGACTGAACCCCCACCTCAAACTGAAACAGGCCTGGCGGAACTCCCTTCAGAAAGCCAAGCATCTCTTCATCCAAGAGGTCGGCGCTGATTTCAAAGTGGAAATTAGCCGGAGGGTTCCAAGCGGACAAGAATGTCATAATATCCATGGCATGGACCTTGCTGCAGTTAAAGGTGCGGTCCACAAACTTTATCTGCCTTACTCCCGTCCCCACCAAGCGCTCCAGTTCCTGTTTGGTCCGTTCCAGAGGAAAGTAACGCACCCCCTGAAAGGTGGAAGAGAGGCAGTATTGACAGTTGAAGGGGCAGCCCCTGGTGCTTTCAATGTAGGCGATTTTGTTCTCCAGGCCGTCCAGTGCAGCGTAAGGCGAAGGCACAGCCTCAAGCTTACGGATCAAGTCCCTGGGCGGGTTCACTGCCGGTCCGCCCGGAGAGCGGTAGGCGATCCCCTCGATGCGGGACAGGTCAGGACCACCTTTCAGCCGGAATCCTGCTCCCTTCAGGCAGGTGATGAGTTCCCGCCATGTTTCTTCCCCTTCGCCGTAGACCACCACATCAGCACCATTTTCAGATTTGACGTATTCCGCAGGGTCGTAGGACACCTCTGGCCCTCCCAGTACGATAACCACAGAGGGACTCACCTGGCGCAGTATTCCCACCAGTTCAAGGGTAGGGGCGAGGTTCCAGATATAACAGGAAAAGCCCACTACGGATGCCCCCGTCCGGTAAATGTCACCGGCAATCACATCCAGGCGGTCGTTGATGGTATATTCTTGGATCAAGACTTGCTCTTCCGGACAGGCTGCCCGCAGGTAGCGCAGGGCCAGATTGGAGTGCACGTATTTAGCGTTAAGAGTTGTGAGTAAGATTTTCACACTATCCCCCGCAGCGCGAGATTCACTCTAAAGTATAAGCCACGGATCCCGGCGGGTCAAATGAATGGGGAACGGGAAAGGCGCGCATTGCGTTTAACATGCGCGCCCATACCGTCTGCTTCAGTCATCCGTTACTACCCTTAGACCGTGCTAAGCCTCTCAAGCGCTTCCGGCCCCCCGGATCGCTTTTTAGGGATGGGTGCAGCACGGTCCCTTAGATCCTTGACAAATAACAACGACTCATCACCGGCGCCGTCTTCCTTCCAGCCTGTCTTTTGATAGAAACAGATAGCTCTGGGGTTGTTCTTTAAAACCGACAACCCCATTTTTTTGATGCCGCCTGCCTTTACGTTTCGCTCAAAAAAAGCCAGCAGTTCCCTCGATATCCCGTTCCCCCGGAATTGGGGCAGGACCGCGATGGAAAGCAAGCGCAGCTCAGTGGTCGCAGAACCTTCAGGATTGGCGGGCGGACGGGAAAACCTGCTCTTTATGGCGGTGATTATCTGTCTGTATCTGGAGAACACTTTGGTTTGAACGACTTTTTCCGTAAACAAAGCGCGTAGAAATAGGACAGAGAGTTTAAAGAAGTTGTCCTTGTACAAGTTTCTGTAGAGTTTTTGAGTGCTGTTGGTTCCCACAATAAAGCCCACCGGCTTGTTGTCCGCCCGGGCTACAACCGCAAAACAATAGTCCTTGGACAGGTACTGAGAATAGTAGATGTAGAGGAACTTTTCGCCCAGCGAGGTGAGAAAGTAATTTTTAAATGCCGCCTTATGGATTCTTACCACTTCCGCGATATCGTCTGCTGTCATCTTCTTGTAGGTGATCGTTACCATTCCTGCAACCTTTCAAACGGCCTAAGCATTGAATACTTTATCTATTAGCATTGACATCCCGACAACCATTCTATGCGTGCATTATTAAAATCTCGTTAAGAAATCTTAAACAAATTCCAAAATTCCTCTCATTACAATTAACAAGCGGCCGTTAATTGCCGCTTGCTTTTTAACCATAATTATTTTTTTTAAACAAAATTCCCTGGGGCACCTTTGCAGCCGACGCACAGCCTGTCAAAATCATGGCCTGCCTCAGTTCATTGGTCATCATGTCCAGGACAAGCTTTACTCCTTCTGGGCCGCCGCCGTAAGCTCCGGTAACCAGGGGCCGTCCCACCAGTACGGCTGAAGCTCCCAGGGCCAGCATTTTCAGGACGTCTGTACCGCTGCGCACCCCGCCGTCAGCCAGTACCGGCACCGATTTGCCCACCCGCTTGGCAATCTCAGGCAGAACCTCGGCCGTTCCCGGGGTGTAGTCCAAGACCCTGCCCCCGTGATTGGACACAACGATGGCGGCAGCTCCCGCTTCAACGGCTAGTTCAGCTTCCTCCACGGTCATGATGCCCTTGACGATAAAAGGGAGTTTGGTGCAGTTAACCAGGGTTTTTAATTCAGCCGGAGTTTTAGGTCCTACCGGCTGGCCCTTAAGCGCCATGGTACTCAGTCCGGCTCCATCCACGTCGACACCCACGGCCCTGGCCCCTGCCTCTTCAGCCGCCTGAATCCGCTTGATGATCTCCTCGTTGTCCCGTGGTTTGATGAAGGCTATGCCCCAGCCCTCATTATCGCTGATAGAATTAAGCCCTGAGATATACATGCCTGGGTCAGCACCGTCCCCGATGCCAGCGATGCTGCCGGCATCCCTGCAGCCCTTGACCACTGTCTCAGCCCATACCTGCTCACTCAGCGCGCCCCCCATGTTGTATACATTTCCGGTAATCGGCGCACCGATAATCGGGGCTGCAAGCTCAAGGCCAAGAATGCTCACCTTGGTATCCGGTTCTATGACCGCGTGAATTGTGCGCATATTCAACCTGTAAGCAGCCAGAGCCTCGAGATTGGCCTTGAAGGCGCTGCCCGTTCCCAGCCCGCCCATGCCGGGGACCTCTCCCGCGCAGGAACTACCGTCGCAGACAGGGCACACCCGGCAAAAAGGTTTTAATTTTGTGCGGGCCTGGTCCCGCAGGGTTTTCATATCCAAATCACATTCTCCTTATCCAAATTTCGACTTACTAATTATTTTAAGCCGACTATTTGAAACAATACAAGCATTAAATTTAACAATAGTGCAAAGTATCTTGGAGATTATGAAGAAGTTTATTTAATATGCCGCAGGCCGTTAATAAATTGTCAGGTTTTTTCACTCCGGCTGAGTGGAATTAAGCTGGAGCACAAAGCGGTTAATCGCTTCTGCCACCCCGTGTTCATCATTGCCCAAAGTAACAAAATCGGCTTTTGCTTTGATCTCCGGCCGGGCGTTGGCCATAGCCACTCCGGTTCCGGCATACTCGAGCATGTCCAGGTCGTTGTAGCTGTCCCCTACCGCCATAACCTCCTGACGGGTAATGCCCAGTTTTTCCACCAAGGTGGCCAAGGCCTGGCCCTTGGTCGCTTCCGGATGGGTGAACTCCAGGAAGAAGGGCTTAGACTTGGTAATGTGCAGACGGTTCCCCACCGCCTCCCTAACTTCGGCGGCTAAGCGGTCCAGCTTCAGTTCCTCATCAATGACCAAAACCTTATCAGGCGCAGTGGTCAAGGACGCAAGCAGATCAGGTACTGTCTGACATGGAACTCTGGCTATCTTCCGGTACTCCTCCACCCAGCTGTTCCCTGCCTGAGCATATAGTTGGTCCTTCATGTACAGATTGACATCAAATCCCTTGGCGAACAGGTGAGTGATGAGCTCCCTGGCCAGTTCCAACGGAACAGGGCGGTGATAGAGCACCTCCTTACTCTGGGAGGTCTTGACCAGCGCTCCCTGGTAAGTGATGAGAGGCACATCCAGCCCAAGTTCCAGGGCATAGGGCAGGGCCGAACTGTACATCCGTCCGGTGGCAAAAGTCACTGTCACTCCCCGCTCAATGGCTGTGCGGACAGCCCGGGCCGTCTCAGGGCTGATTTTGAACTCCGAATCCAGCAAGGTATCGTCCAAATCCAAGGCTACCAGTTTGATCATATAATCCCTTCTCCTCCACATCAATTTTAGAGGGTTTTAGGCCCTTTCCAGCGAATTTTGCCCAAAATGACTGCAAAAGGGGCAACCAGATGGCAAGGAAAAGCACCCTCGTTTTATTTCTCTTCCTAGTTGGCCTGATTGGCTATTTTCTTATCTCTTATCCAGCTGTCCCCGCCTCCGCCCCGGCGCCCGCTCCTAACGGAGTATTTACCTTTGTCGTGCTGGGTGACGTCAAGGTTGTGGCGGGTAAACCCCAGCGCTTGTCAAGTGTTGTTCTGACTAGGCTGATTGCGCAGATCAACAAGGAGAAGCCGCAGCTGGTTTTTTTTGTAGGAGACGGCCCAATGAACGGGGGACCGATCCAAAACATGTATGCTTACCGGGCTTATCTTTCCCAGTTAAACGTGCCCTGGTACCCTGTCATCGGCAACCATGAACTGTATCACGGGGCAGCGGCCGACGGCAAAAAGGGGGACGGCGAGCAGAATTTCAAACAAGTCTTTAGCGACAAACTGGGCGATGTCTGTTATTATTCCGTAGACTACCGCCAAACCCGTTTTGTCGTTCTAAACACAGCCGCCATGGAGGAGGACATCGGGTCTGAAACCCTATACCCTGGCGGGCCGCAGTGGCAGTGGCTCAACAACGAAATATCCTCCGCCCACCGCAAAGGGCAGCTAACCTTCGTCCTGGACCATATACCCGCCGTGATGCCTGTGAACAGCAGTTACACATACGGCTGGCATGACGCTGATGCCGCGGCTGAATTTGCCAAATTAATGAGCAAATATGCTGTGAAAGCGGTGTTTTCCGGTCATGTCCATGCCTTCAGGGACTTACCGCTTGAGGGAGTGGACTACATCATTTCCGGCGGCGCAGGCGCCGAATTAACCCTCCCCGCGGACAAAGGCGGCTTTTACCACTATGTGCGGGGCCGTATCGACGGCCGCAAGTTCAGCTACGACGTAGTCCCCCTGGAAGACACCCTGGGCCTGCCCGAAAAATAGGGGCGGCACCGAGTGTCAAGGGGACAGTCCCTTTGACACCGCGCGAAGCCGGACCTGCCGGCACCGAGTGTCAGGGGGACTGTCCCTTTGACACCCCCCTGACACCCTTGAATTGGGGATTGGCGACAAAGCTAGACGAAGCTTTTCAACGGCCTCAGGTGCCGCTTGAGGAATTGGCCGGTGTAAGAGGCTTGATTAGCCCCGATATCCTCGGGCGTACCGGTGGCGATTATCCTGCCCCCCTTGGCTCCCCCTTCGGGTCCCAGGTCCAGGATATAGTCGGCGGACTTAATCACATCCAGGTTGTGCTCAATGACCAGGACCGTGTCCCCGGCCTCCACCAGCCGCTCCAGCACGGTCAGAAGCTTATGAATGTCCGCAATGTGCAGGCCGGTAGTGGGCTCATCCAGGATGTACAGGGTCTTGCCGTTGCTGCGGCGGCACAGCTCCGCTGCCAGCTTCACCCGTTGGGCTTCCCCGCCTGACAAGGTAGTGGCGGGCTGGCCCAGCCGGATGTAGCCAAGTCCCACGTCCTGCATGGTTTTCAGCTTGCGGTAAATCTTGGGCAGGTTCTTAAAGAATTCCACCGCCTCATCCACGGTCATGTCCAGGACCTGGGCGATGTTTTTCCCCTTATACTTCACTTCCAGGGTCTCCCGGTTGTAGCGCCTGCCCTTGCACACTTCGCAGGGCACGTACACATCGGGCAAAAAGTGCATTTCAATCTTGATTATCCCGTCCCCGCGGCAGGCCTCACAGCGGCCCCCCTTGACGTTAAAGCTGAAGCGGCCCTGCTTGTAGCCCCGCAGCTTTGCCTCCTGGGTCTGGGAAAACAGCTCCCGTATTCCTTCAAACACGCTGGTGTAAGTGGCGGGGTTACTACGGGGGGTGCGCCCGATGGGGGACTGGTCGATATCTATCACCTTGTCCAGGTGTTCCAGGCCGCGTATTTCCTCGTGGGCCCCCGGCCGGGACCTGGCCCCGTTCAGTTGGTGGGCAATGGCTTTATATAAAATCTCATTGACCAGGGTGCTCTTGCCCGAGCCAGAAACCCCGGTAACACAGGTAAAGGTACCGAGAGGAATCCGCGCAGTGATACCTTTCAGGTTGTTTTCCGCCGCCCCCACCACTTCTATCCACTTGCCGTTAGGCGGCCGGCGGATGAGAGGGACCGGAATCTCCTTGCGGCCGCTCAGGTATTCACCTGTAACAGAACCCGGCGTTTCCTTGATTTCCTCAAGGGTGCCCGCGGCCACCACTTCCCCGCCGTGGGCGCCGGCCCCGGGCCCGATGTCGATAATATGGTCTGCGGCCAGCATGGTGTCCTCATCATGTTCCACCACCAGAAGGGTGTTACCCAGGTCCCGCAGGCGCTTAAGCGTACTGATAAGGCGCTCGTTATCCCGCTGGTGCAGGCCGATGCTGGGCTCGTCCAGAACGTAGAGCACGCCCATGAGGCTGGAGCCGATCTGCGTGGCCAGGCGGATGCGCTGGGCTTCTCCGCCCGACAGGGTGCCGGCGGCCCGGCCCAGAGTGAGGTAATCCAACCCCACGTTGACCAGGAAGCCCAGCCTCTCCTTAATTTCTTTTAGAATTGCTTTGGCGATGATTTGTTCCCGCTCGGTCAGCTCCAAGCCGCCAAAAAAGTCCAGGCAGTCTTCCACCGACAGACGGCATACCTCATCCACGTTCTTACCGCCCACCGTTACGGCCAGGCTCTCAGGTTTGAGCCTGGCCCCTTTGCATTCGGGACAGGCCTTTGTGCTCATGTACTCTTCCAGTTCATTCCGTACGTAGTCCGAGGTGGATTCCCGGTAGCGCCGCTCCAGATTGGGGAGAACCCCTTCGAAGGATGTATTGTAAATCTTGATTTCATTGAACATGTTTTCCCAGCGGAACTTTATCCTCTCCCCGCCGGTACCGTGCAGAATAGCCTGAAGATGCTCGGGCTTGAGCTCGTCCAGCGCAGTGTGGACCGAAAACCTGTAGTGGTCGGCCAAGGCCTGGAGAAGCTGCGGGTAATAGTTGGAGGTGGAACGGCTCCAGGGCACAATGGCCCCATCGGAGAGGGACTTGCGCAGGTCCGGAATAACCAGATCAGGGTCAATTTCCATGGTGTTGCCGAGGCCCGTGCAGGCCGGACAGGCCCCAAAGGGGCTGTTGAAGGAAAACATGCGCGGAGCCAGTTCCTCCAGGGAAATGCCGCAGTCCACGCAGGCAAAATTCTCGCTGAAGACTAACTCGCCGTGTTCGGCCGCATCCACCATGGCCACCCCTTCACCCAGTTTCAGTGCGGCCTCAAGGGAACCGGCCAAACGGGACGCTCCATCGGGTCGCAGGCTGATACGGTCCACTACCACTTCGATGGAATGCTTCTTGTTCTTTTCCAGCTTAATCTCCTGCTCCAGTTCCATGACTTCGCCGTTCACCCGCACCCGTACATAACCGGCTTTGCGTACTTCTTCCAAAATCTTTTGGTGCTCGCCCTTGCGTCCCCTGACCACCGGGGCCAAGACTTGCAGCCTGGTGCGCTCGGGAAATTTCATCAGCTGGTCCACCATCTGTTCCACAGTCTGGCGGCTGATTTCCTTGCCGCACTTGGGGCAGTGAGGCCGACCGACCCGGGCAAACAGCAGCCTCAGGTAGTCGTATACTTCCGTTACCGTACCCACGGTGGAACGGGGGTTTTTGCTGGTGGTCTTTTGGTCGATGGAAATGGCCGGAGAAAGGCCCTCAATATAGTCTACATCCGGCTTGTCCATCTGGCCCAGAAACTGGCGTGCGTAGGCCGAGAGAGACTCGACGTAGCGCCGCTGGCCCTCTGCATAGATGGTGTCAAAGGCGAGGCTCGATTTGCCTGAACCCGAGAGTCCGGTAATGACCACGAGCTTGTCCCGTGGTATTTCCACATCAATATTTTTCAGGTTATGGGCCCTGGCGCCCTTTACAATAATTTTGTCCTGCATCAAACTGCCTCCAACTATCTTCCCTTGCGGCCGCGCCGCTTGCCCGGCCGGTCCAGTCCCGGCGTACCGGAGCGGGTAATCCGCTTGGTGTCTGCCTTCAATTCAATAATCAAATCGCGCAGTTCTGCGGCCCGCTCAAACTCCAGATTTTTGGCCGCCTCCTGCATTTCCTTTTCCAGACTGGCCACAAGTTGTGCCTTCTCTTCCTTCGGAATGCCGCTGCTGTACTGGGCCTGCTTTTCCGCCGCCATGGACACTTCCGGCACATTGTGCACCGCTTTGCGGATGGTCTGGGGAATAATCCCGTGGGCCGCATTAAACGCCGTCTGGGCCTCCCGGCGCCGGTTGGTCTCGCTGATGGCTGTCTGCATGGAATCGGTGACATTGTCCGCATACATGATGACCTTGCCCCTGGAGTTGCGGGCGGCCCGGCCGATAGTCTGGATCAGGGAGCGCGCGGAGCGCAGGAATCCTTCCTTGTCCGCATCCAGAATGGTCACCAGGGACACTTCAGGCAAATCCAAACCTTCCCGCAAAAGGTTGATACCCACCAGGACATCAAACACACCCAGGCGCAGGTCCCGGATAATCTCCATCCTGTCCAGGGTGGTGATATCAGAATGCAGGTAGCGCACCTTGATATCCAGTTCCTTCAAATAATCAGTGAGGTCTTCCGCCATCTTTTTGGTCAGGGTGGTGACCAGGACCCGCTCTTTAAGTTCCACCCGCTCGCGGATTTCGCCGATCAAATCATCAATCTGGCCTTTGATGGGCCTGACCTCTATCTCAGGGTCCAGGAGTCCTGTGGGCCGGATGATCTGCTCCACCAGCACAGGGCAGCGCTCCAGTTCATAAGGTCCGGGGGTGGCGCTGACATATACAGCCTGGTTCACCATACGCTCGAACTCATTGAATTTCAAAGGGCGGTTGTCCAGCGCCGAAGGCAGCCTGAAACCGTGCTCCACCAGGGTGGTCTTGCGGCTGCGGTCCCCCTCGTACATACCCCGCACCTGGGGTAAAGTTACATGGGACTCATCCACCACCAGTAGAAAGTCCTTGGGGAAAAAGTCCATAAGGCAGTAGGGCTGGTCTCCCGGCTGGCGGAAAGTAAGATGGCGGGAGTAGTTCTCAATCCCGCTGCAGAAGCCCATCTCCCTGAGCATTTCCAGGTCATAATTGGTGCGCTGCTCCAGGCGCTGGGCCTCCAGGAGCTTGTCACGCCCTCGCATGTAGGCCAACTGCTCCTTAAGTTCAGCTTCGATATTTACCAGGGCCAGTTCCAGTTTGTCCCGGGCGGTAATGTAGTGGGTGTTGGGGAAGATAGAGATATGACGCCGCTCCCCCAGGATTTCACCGGTCAAAACGTCAACTTCCAGGATGCGTTCTATCTCGTCCCCGAACAGCTCCACCCGCACCGCTTTTTCCGAGTAGGAAGCGGGGTAGATTTCCACCACATCGCCCCGCACCCGGAAAGTTCCACGGGTGAAGTTGATGTCGTTGCGGTCGTACTGAATTTCAATCAGCTTGCGCAGGATGTCGTCCCGGTCGTAGACGCTCCCCTTGCGCAGGGAGAGGACCATATCGCGGTACTCATCCGGGGAACCCAAGCCGTAGATACAGGAAACGCTTGCCACCACGATCACATCCTGGCGCTCAAACAGTGATGCTGTGGCCGAGTGGCGCAGCTTCTCAATCTCGTCGTTGATGGAGGCGTCTTTCTCTATGTATAAGTCCGTGGCAGGCACATAGGCCTCGGGCTGGTAGTAGTCGTAATAGCTGACGAAGTACTCCACCGCGTTGTCAGGGAAAAATTCCTTGAACTCGCTGTAGAGCTGGGCCGCCAGGGTCTTATTGTGGGCTATTACCAGAGTGGGCTTTTGAACCCGCTGGATGACGTTCGCCATGGTATAAGTTTTGCCGGATCCGGTGACACCCAACAGGGTCTGGTGCCTTTTCCTTGCTAGTATGCCCTCTACAATGGCAGCTATGGCCTCAGGCTGGTCCCCGCCGGGTTGGTAGGGCGCTTTCAGTTGAAATCCCACCGGATTCACCTCCGACTAACATTCTAACCAAATAATTATAACATAACCAAATGTATGTTTGGTATAGAAGAAAGCGGAAACTTAGGAAAAATATTGGCATAGGCAGACAAAAACTGAACTCAAAGGTTCAGTTTAGGCTTCACATGCCAAACATGGGTTTGCAAGCAATCCTTTAATTACATCACACGGGACCTGTAAATGTTTTCCTTTGACTCGTCACCTACCGAGCCACTAAATACCCGCTTTAAATTCTCTATATGATCCTCATTATTGAATTTTATGCCGCCTGCCTGCTCATGCCGTAAAGCTACCCGAATGGTTTGCAGCAGAATCTTTAGGTCTAACCCGAAAGAGTAATTGCGCACATACATCAAATCAAAACGGAGCTTATCCTCAACCGTAGTGCTGTACTTCGCCATTACCTGGGCAAGGCCGGTGATTCCCGGCTTAACAGCCATACGGTATCGGTAGTGGGGTATGGAGTCCTGAAACTGTTTAATAAAGAAGGGCCGTTCCGGTCTTGGTCCCACCAGACTCATGTCCCCTTTTAACACATTAATTAACTGAGGGAGCTCGTCCAACCTGGTGGCACGGATAAACTTGCCGACAGCTGTAATCCTGGGATCTTTGTCAGAGGCCAGAATAGGTCCTGTATGTTCCTCAGCATCATGGATCATACTCCTGAATTTGAGCATTTGAAAAGGCCTGCTGTCTTTGCTCAACCTTTCCTGCTTAAACAGGGCCGGTCCCGCTGAAGTCAGGGGAATTACGGCGAATAACAGCAGCATGAAAGGGCTGGCGGCAAGCAAACTGGTCAGGGACACCATAATATCAAAACTTCTTTTTAGCAAAAGCTGCCCCGGGTTGAGTTTCGGGGGTTGTACTGACAATACAAGCATATCATCTACTTGTTGCGGCTCAGAACACAGGATAAACAGTTCAAATACCTCGGGTACGACCAGTACTTCCTTATGGCATTGGGCACAGCGGTTGATAATCTCCACTTTTTCCCTCAGGTTAGGACTCAGCAAAACTACGTCCACCTGCCGGAGTTTCAATTCCAGATTTTTCAAATCAGACACTGGTAAAAAATCTTGGAGAACAAACCACCCTTCCGCGTGCCCCAGAAACTTTTCCGCCAAAGCAAGGCCGTCCCGGACACTTGGCCCAACGATCAGTACCCGTTTACGGCCGTACCTGTGCTTACTGATCAGCCACATAACAGAGCGGCTGAGCGCTATCAACACAACCTGCACCACAGCAGTAATGGCGATAACGCTGCGGGGAAAAGCGAAGCCGCGGTGCCAGAAGGT